>JACQVU010000488.1 GCA_016209585.1 Planctomycetota bacterium | reverse complement strand
GGCCGGGTGCCAGAGGGGCACGATCTCCACGGCGGAACAGACCTCCACCGTCACCAGCCGCGGCAACCGGCCGCGGAAGGCGAGCGGCTCCGCTTCCATGAAGGCGGCGGCCGCGTCGATCGGCGCCAGGTCGGGACGCGCGCCGGCGAAGTCGAGGAAGCGTTCCGCCGCCTCCTCGCCGCGCACGGAGTCGAGCAGGAAGCGGCCGCGGCAGGCCACCACCCGCTGGGGCAGCGGGAAGTAGGCGTCGGTCAGTTCGATGTCGGGCGCGCCGCCCGAAAGGTCCAGGCAAAGGCCGGCGGTGGGGAAAGCGCCGCGGGCCGCGCCCTCGCGCGCCGCGCTCGCCGAGAGAACCGCGTAGTCGAACCCCGGCGGCGCGCCGCAGAGCAGAATGCCGCCCTCCGGCTGGCGCGAGAGGAACGCCGCCGCCATGCGGTCAGCCAGCGCCGGGTCGACGAGCATGGCCAGCGGCGGCACGATGAGGGCCGCGTGGGCGGTGGGCGCGAAGGCCGCGATCGCCGCCACGACGGCTTCGGGGCGGGCTTCTTCCTCGAAGGCGAAGGCGCCGGCCGGTCCCACGCGCCAGGCGCGCGCCGCGAACCGGCGCAAGCGGCGGAGATCGGGCGAAGGAAGCGGCGCCGCAGGCCCCGTGTTGAGCGGAACCGGCCGCCAGCAGAGACCGGCGAGGAGCGGCGCGAGGACGGCCAGCGTCTCTTCGGTCGCGACGACGGCCACACCCGCGAGATGGGCGCACCGCGAAAGGCCGGCGACCACCCGCGCGATCCGGGGCGCGCCGCGAAGGGGCTGGGCGAGGCGCGCGGGGCGGGAACAGGAACCCGGAGCGTAAGCGACGGGTCGCGCGTCGCGCTCCGGCCCTTCGGCGTCAATGACGGCGATGACCGCGGGCATGGTCAGTTGTCAGTTGCTTCGGCGTCAATGACGGCGATGACCGCGGGCATGTGGGGAACTTTCGATCTCGGAGGTCTCTCGCCGCCGCGGAGAAGATGACGCGTTTGATCTCTCGCGGGCTGGTGTGTGGAAGGGGGTGCTCCCCCAAGGGCCGCCGGACGCGAGGGCCAGTTTCGGCGAACCGCCGGCGCGACGCAATGGCGGAAGGCAGAAGGCAGAAGGCGGAAGTGGGAAGGCAGAAGGCGGAAGGTAACCGTTCACCACCCCCGGAAATTCATCCGCAGATGACGCCGATGAACGCAGAAATGGTCGGAAGACAGGGCTGAAGGAAGGCCAAGGCTCGACGGATGAAGGCTGGGGTATGACACGACAACCCTTCCGGGTTGGCCTTCCCTTCGGAATCTGCGCTTCTCTGTGTCATCTGCGGATGCTTGTCTGCGGCTGCCGGGCGGGTGAACGGTTACGGCGGAAGGCGGAAGTGGGTAGACGGAAGGCCAGGTTCGTACTTCAGCCTTTTGCCTTCGACCTTCAGCCTTCGACCTTATCTCCCCATCTCCCCAGCCGGGGTGCTGGGTGTTGGGTGCTGGACCAAACACCCAGCACCCAACACCCAACACCGCGGTACTCCGCCTGACCCCCGATCCCTGACCCTCTACCCATGCGCGCAAAGGACACGTTTTCGCGTCCGGTTCGAGGCGAGCACTCTCGCAACTCAAGGCCCTGCAAGGGGATAAAAAATCCCGGATTTTCCCCCCAACTCCCGGAATCCGGGGGTGACGGTGGGTGAGCGGTTACCAGCGGCGGCGGGGCTACTCGTCGTCGCTCTTGGCCGCCGCCGGCGCGGGCGGGGGGTCGCCGGGCAACCTGAAGCCGGCGGCGCGCAGATGCTCCTTCGGGTCGCCGATGAGACGGTGATGATAAAGCAACTTGCGCTCCCAGTCGGTGAGTGGCGCATCGAGAACGAAGAGCGTCCACAGGAGATCATCCGCAGCGCGCCCGATATCGTAACTCGGATGGGAATCAGAAGGGCGAATCTCGATGTTCCACTTCGGATGCCAGAGACCAGAATCCACGCGGTCGCTCAGAAAGTCGATGGTGTCGAAGCGGCCCCTATCGAACCGATCGGGACCTTCGGGCACGTCAAAATCCTCCCGCAGGCGGGCCAGCGCGTGGCGCACGAGCGAGGCGTACCGCCGGTCCTTCGCCCGACGGACGGCCGCGAGTACGTCGTGGAGTTCGTACACATGAAGGTCAGTGCTGTTCGCCTTTCGCAAGTCGCGCGCGGTTTCGCGAATGCGCGCGAACGTCTCCGTCGTCATCCACGTGAGGGGATCGGCTTCCAGAACGGCGAACGTGGACGCCAAACTGCGCTCGTGCCGCGCCTGGTCCTCCCGCGCGCGGCTCCTGAGTTCCAGAATGAAGCATTCCGAGTGCGTCTGGCAGTAAAGGCAGTGGGCGATGTGGGCGTCAAACGCGGCCACCATGTCTTCGTTGCGCCGCAGCGCGGCGTCGGTCGCTTCCTCCATGGCCGCCTGGAATGGTCCGGGAAACCCGGCGAGCGCCGCGCAGTCGTGGTCATCACGTATGTAGGCCGGGAACTCGCCGGGACGATTCACCAGCGCCTGGACGATCCACTTGAGAATCTCCGGGTCGTGCGGCGTCCCGGTCGCCGGATCGCGGAAGCGCATTTGTTCGCGGAGCAATGGCGAGACCGTCGGGTCCGTGGCGTAGGCGCTCGCCGCGACCAGCGATTGCTGAGAATAAGTGTATGACAGCGCGCCGTCAGAGGGACGTTCCGGAAAGGGAATGAAATCGTTCAGCAAGGCTGACACACGAAATCCTTCGTTCGGAAAGGTCTTGAAAACCAACTCACGAAGCGTGGCGAAGGGAATACCCTCGGTGTGGTAGGTCAGGCCGACCCCGACTCCGGAGAACCCGCTCGAATTGTCGTCTTCCCTCCACGTGCTGTCTCCCAAGAACGCCAGAATCCATCGCTCGGTCGCCGAAAGCGGCGTTGCCGCCGGCGCCGCCACGAGATCACCGTTCGCCGTTGCCGCGACCACTTCGGGGGGTCCGGGCGGATCGCCGGGACTAGGGATCGCGCTCCGATTCTCGCTTGGCGCGAACGCCGCGCTCGCCACGGGCTTGTGACCCAAGCCAATCTCAGCACGCTTCTCATCTTGCAATACATGCCTGGAGAAGTCGAAACCGCGCCACGTGAAAACGCCCCACAGCGCCACCAGCGTCACCACCGCGGTGATCACCACACGAGAGCGATTCCGTCCCCCGGTCATGCCCGATACTCCCGGCTCTCTACTTGGCTTCGAACGCGCCTTTGGAAAACGGGCGCTCCTGACGGCGCCGGCGCAGACCGCGAAGCAGCGCGCCTCGCGCGCCGTTACTTCCCGGCCTTGCCCTTCTGACAGAAAAACTCCGACAGTATTTTCCCCGCCTGCTGGATCTGCTCATTCCGCCACGTGACGGGAAAGCCGCTCTGCGGCTCTCCCTGGAGCGTCGCCAGCATGAGGTTCTGCGTCTTGTCTTTGGCGGGGTCTCCCCCAGGTACGACACCGCGAACAGTCCCAGCCAAGTTGACCGGCGCGTCACCAAGTTCCGGGCCTGTTTCTTCTTTGCCATTCACTTTCAGGTGGTCGATTCCGAACAGGTGGCCGATTTCGTGCGCGAGAATTCGGGCATCCTCGGACCCACGAGACAGGTCGTCCTCATCGGCGCTGAGCGCCAGGAAGAACTCTTTGGGTTTGAAACTCAAATCGCCAACGGCGCATCCGGCCCGAATCACCTTCTTGCACTTTACCTTTGACACCAAGTACACATTGATGCAGGTCGCGCCACCGAATTGTTCGTTGTCCGACCCCAGCACGGTTTGCGCGCGTTCCACGTCGAACGAGCCGTCAGGACCGAAGAAGGGAGTTAACTTTGCCTGATTCCCATCCACATCGTTCCCCTTGTGCACCTCGATTTCCGTGCAGATGTCCTCGAAGATCGCGTTCACCTGGCGTTGCAACCTCCCGCGGGAGGCGGGCGCCTGGTCACCTTCGAAGAGGTCCTTGTCCGTCGCCGCGCCACGATTGATGAACGGCCGCAGGCAGACATGCAGCGTGCGCTTGGGCATGACGGCATAAGTCGTCCCTGTCGCGCAACTGAAGTAAGTGGTGGTGGTTCCTACAACGCGTTTACCGACATAGGCAACCACTACCTCCATTCCTTCCATCCGTTGAAGGCAGGCCAGCGCGTTCGGGTTCGACACGCCGAGCAAAACCGCGGAGAAAACGCCCGTGCCGACTTCCACACCGAACACCAGCGCTTTCCCATCCTTGACCGGTTCCCCCGAAAGGGCGCCGGACGAAAGATTGAACACGTCGGCGAACTTCTTTTCACCACCGCTCCACTTGCTGGAACGGTCGATGAAAGCCCAAAAAAACGCGCCCTGTTGCGGCTGGTGCGGGGTGCTGATGGCCGCCACGAAGATGCCTCCCGCCGCGGTCAGACAGACCATCTTCGGCTCCGGCCGCGCCGGCGTGCGCAACACCGTCG
>JACQVU010000480.1 GCA_016209585.1 Planctomycetota bacterium | reverse complement strand
CTCCGCGGCGTACTGCCGGTGGACCTCCTCGATGATCTTGCGCCGGCGCTCCGCCTCGGCGCGCTCTTGTTCTTCGAGGTCGGCCGGATCGGGCGGCTCGTCGAAGGCCTTCTCGGTGCCGGGAAGGAGGCGCTTCGTGTCCCAATCAACCTGTTTCCCCGTCAACGTCGCCTTGCCTTCGGGGCGGCGTCGCACCAGCAGACGGAAGGGCCACTCCTTGAACTTCGGCAGCAGGGCGGCGTTGGCGTAGAGCGTGTGATAGGAATGCGGATCGAACATGGGGTTGTTCAGCAGCGCGTCCGGGTCGTGGTCGGTAGAGACCACGCTGCCGGATCGGTCAGCCACGAACAGGTTCGGCTCCTTGCCCTCGGGGTCGGTCCACACGCGCCCGCCGGTGTAGGTCCAGCCGACGTCGTGCATGGTGAACCCCTCGACGTCGTTCCAGACCAGGTCGTGCGCCGACACCTGCCGCAACGTCCCGGCCTCGTCGATGAACTCCGCCGTCAGGTCCAAACGTGGGCCGAGCGGCTTCTTCGGGTCCCGATACCCCCGCAGTCCGCCGCAGGGCTTCTCGGCCGCCAGCCCCAGCCGCTCGCGAAGCGCGGCGTCGAGCGTGCGCGGCACGCACACCACGTAGAGCACGCTCTCATAGGCCCGGCCCGCTAGCGTGGTGGCCAGGAACTCCAGTTGACCGCGCGGCGTCGCCAGGTAAGCCTGGATGACAATCTGCGCCCCCGCCGCGTCCCACCAGAGACCGTCAGCCAGCGCGGCCAGCCCCTTCGTCGACTTGCCAAAGTCCGCCTCCCACGTGTGCACGGGGTAGGGGGTCTCCGCCGACAGCCCTTCTCCCGGCCCACCCGCCGCCGGTTTCCCCGGGGCCTCGACCGCCGGCGGCGGAACATCGCCTCCGCCCGCCCCTTGGCCGCCGCCCGTGATCGGGCGGTTCTCCCGTGTCGGCGGCGCAACCTCCCCCCGGCCCGCGCCACCCGCGTCCCGCGCCGCGCCGCCCTCCCCGATCGGCGAGAACCACACCACCGCCAGCGTGGTGGCGCAGCCCAGCAGGAACACCGCCACCACGGTGACCCAGGAACTGGTGAGACGGTTGACGTTCATGGCGCAGCCACCAGCAGTCGGTTTCACGAACGTCATCCTAACAACCTCCGCCCAGGGCCGGTAGTGCGGGCCGCCGCGCCGGGCGCATGTCTGAATACCGCCGTGGCTGCCGCGATATCGGACCAGCGCCCACGCGCCCGACCCCACGGGCCGAAGGGGGCCGGGGCCGGGTGGGCCGTTGACCCCGGCCCAGCGAAAAGTTAGGTTGCCTGCTCATTCCACGGCGCCGGGGCGGCGCGGAGGCGACACGCGGTAACGGATGGCGATGCCCAAGGAATACAGCCCCTTCACTCCGGGAGTGCCTGTTTCCGCGGAGTTTTTTCAGGGGCGAAGTCGCGAGGTCGCGCGCCTGAGGCACCTGGCCGCCGCGGCCGCCGCGCGGGGACGCGTGCAGACGGCGTTCCTCGCGGGCGAGCGAGGCATCGGCAAGAGTTCCCTCGCCGCCTTTGTCAGGCTCGCCGCGGAGCGGGATCACCGCGTGCTCGGCGTTCACACGTTCCTCGGCGGCGTCTCGACGCTGGAGGAAATGGCGCGCCGCGTGTTCGATCGTCTTCTGAAGGAGAGCATCGGCAAGACCTGGCAGTCCAAGGTGCGGGAGTTTTTCGGCCAACATGTTCGACAGGTCGGCCTCTTTGGCATCAACGTCGAGTTCGGCGCGCCGGAGACCGATCTCCGCCGCATGGTGCACGACTTCGCTCCCGCCCTGCGAAACCTGATGGCGCGTCTCCAGGAAGAACAGGCGGGGCTTCTGCTCGTGTTCGACGACATCAATGGCCTGGCGGTATCCGTCGAATTCGCGAATTGGCTCAAGAGCCTCGTTGACGAAATCGGCACCACGCCCGAGCCCCTGCCGCTGTGCCTCGTGCTCGTGGGACTTGAAGAGCGCAGGCAATCGCTCGTCTCCCTGCAGCCGTCGCTGGCGCGGGTGTTCGAGATCATCGAGATCCAGACGTGGACGGACGCTGAAACGCGCGGGTTCTTTCAGGATTCGTTCGCGAAGGTCGCCGCGCCGGTCGACGAGCGGGCGTTGGATATCTTCTCGAAGTTCGCCGGCGGCTTGCCCGTGCTGGCCCATGAGATCGGCGACGCCGCGCTCAAGCGCGACTCCGACGGCCGCATCGACGAGTCCGACGCGCTGAACGGCGTGGCCGACGCCGCCGAGATCGTCGGGCGGAAACTGCTCGAACCGCGGGTGTTTCAGGCGATTCGGAGCGCGCGGTACCGGAAGATTCTCCGCCGGGTCGTCACCCCGCCGTTTGACCTTCGGTTCCGCCGAGCCGATCTCATCCGCGGCCTCGCCGCCGACGAACGCAAGGTCCTGGACAACTTCCTTTCCCGCATGAAGGGTCTGGACGTGATCCGCCCCGACCCCGACGGCGGCCCTGGGGCGTATCGCTTCGGCAACCACCTCCACTACCTCTCCTTCCGGCTCGAAGCCGAGCGCGCTCGCAAGACGCGGGACGTGTGACCTGGGGATCCGGCGAGCCGTTGACCCCGGCCCAGCGAAAAGTTAGGTTGCCTGCTCATTCCACGGCGCCGGGGCGGCGCCGCGGCGGCCGCGGAGGGGCGATGAGGCGGCTTGGCCTTTACCTGTACGGCGCGCCGGACGACCTGGCGGCGCAGATCGCCGGTCTGGCGCAGCCGCTGGACTTCGACGTTCGCTCCACCGGCGACGCCGCGCGGATGAACGAATGGATCGCGGCGGACCCGCCCGGCGCCGTCCTTCTCTATTGGACGGCGCGCGGGTTGCCCGAACGGCGCGCCCTGCTGGGCGTGAAGCGGCTGGCCGGGATCCGCGTCCCCTGTTTCGCGCTGTTGGCGGAGAAGTCGCGCCACCTGGCCAACGAATGCCAGGCGCTGGGGGCCGACGCCTTCCTCTTCGCGCCCGTGGAGCCTGGCGACTTCTACTCGAAACTGGCGCGCTTCGCCGACATCAAGGGGCTGGCCGGCTTCATCCAGGACAAGCAACTGCTGGCGGCGCGGCGCATCCTGCTTCTCAACTCGCGCCCCTGGGACGACGAGGCCTTCTCGCTCTTCCTGCGCGAGCACGGCTACCAACTGACCGTGGCCAGCGACCTGCGCGAGGGGCTGACGCTGCTGCTCCGCGAGCGCTTCCACCTGGTGATCGTCGACCGCCGCTTCGGGGATCGCGACGGCGTCTACCTGGCGAAAACGCTCAACCGCCAGCCGTCGCTGCGCGGCGTGCCCCTCTTCCTGCTGGCGGATCGCTTCACGCGCGAAGACCTCCCGGCGGTGAAGGAAGCGGGGGTGTTCGACGTGATCGTCCGGCCCTTCGAGTGGCAGAGCGTGCTCGCCAAGGTGAATCGCGTTCTCTTCTCCCGCGACGTGGAGACGGCGCTGGCTGAGTGCCGCCAGGCCGCCGCGTGCGAGACGAAGACCGTCCGCAAGACCGTTCGCCGCAACAACGCCATGCTCATCGACGGGCGCACCGGCCGCGTGGACATCGAGAAACTCGGCGACGCCGTCACCGACCTCGGCGCGCTCCCGGTCACGGTGTCGCGCGTGATGCGGGTGGTCAGCGACCCCGACGCCGCCGCCCGCGACCTCGCCGACGCGCTGGAAACCGATCAGGCCCTCGCCGGCAAGGTGCTCAAGTACGCCAACTCCTGCTTCTACGCGCGGCGCCACACCGTGGCCACCGTCGACGACGCCGTGATCACCCTCGGCTTCCGCACCGTGCGAAGCCTGGCCGTGGGCTTCAAGGTGATGAAGTTCTTCGTCTCCACCGGCGGCAAGGCCGAGTTCTTCGATCGCGTCGCCTTCTGGCACCATTCGCTGGCCGTCGGCGTGCTCGCGCGCCTGCTGGCCGCGCGCGCCGGCTACGACGATCCCGACGTGGCCTTCGTCGCCGGCCTGCTGCACGACGTCGGCAAGGCCGTGTTCGACGAGCATCTCCCCCGCTTCCTGGACGACGCGCAGACCAAGGCCGTGGCCCAGCGTTGCTCGCTGCGCGAGGCCGAACGCGACTGCATCGGCCTGGCCCACACCGACCTCGGTCCGATCCTGGTGGACCGCTGGAAACTGCCCCATCGCATCGGGGCCGCCATCTCCTCGCACCACGCCTCCTTCGAGCGGCTCACGTCGCCCGAAGCCCTCGGCCGCGCCCACGGGCGGAGGGTGACCACCTCCCACGCCGGCGGCGACTCCGTGGCGGATCGCGCCCTGGCCGAGTGGCGGCTGGTGGGGCTGGTGGCGCTCGCCAACCGGCTGGCCAAGGGGGTGGACGTTGGCTTCGGCGGCGACAACTTCCTGGGCGTCGTGCCGGCGCGCGCGGCCGCCAACCTTGACCTCACCGACCTCGACTGGCCCCCCTTCCTCGCCGAGTTCCGCGCCGCCTATCGTGAACTGCTCGACCTGCTCGTGGAACCCGGCGCCGGCGCCAGCCGCGCGGCCGCGGCCGCAGCCGCGGAAGAGGATCGCCGCGGCCGGCGCACCAGGCTCACGGTGCGTGGTCGCGGGTTGGCGGCCGTCGTGCTGAAGTCGGCGCCGCCTTCCTGGAGTCTGGGCGGCCTCTTCCTGCGGTCCGTCGGGTATGAGGTGCGCGAGATCGCGGTCTCCTCCCGCGAGTGGCGCCAGCGCCTGCTCATGTCGCCGCGGCGCGACCTGGTGCTGG
This sequence comes from Planctomycetota bacterium, assembly GCA_016209585.1. Classification (GTDB taxonomy): domain Bacteria; phylum Planctomycetota; class UBA8742; order JACQVU01; family JACQVU01; genus JACQVU01. The sequence goes on along the minus strand of JACQVU010000480.1, from coordinate 14,733 downwards.
TGGAACTCGATACGGCCGGCGAACTCCGGGCCGTGCTGGGCGAACTTCGGCCCGATCCGGCCCATGGGTGCGACGAAGCCCCGCTGCTGGTGGCCATCGACGACTACGAGGCCGACCCCTGTGCGCCCGCCGAATTCTGGGCGCCGCTGGTGAAGCCCTACGATGGGGCCGCGCTTCTTTCTCTCATTGAGAAGGTGCGCGCGCCCGCCGCCGGGGCGGCGGGGTAGAAGGCCATACCCGGACGGCGGAAGTGGCGGACGCCGTGACTTGCACGCGGTCGACGGAGGGGCTACACTTGGGACGTTCTCGTGGGATTGTCGCCATGCGTATTCGCTTCCAGTTCGACCCGAAGAAGGCCATTGCCTGCATGGTAGACATTCTCCGCCGTTCGGGCGGAGAGTGTGACAAAGTAAAACTGATGAAACTGCTCTACCTGGCTGATCGGGAGCATTTCCTTCGAGAAGGGTATCCGATCACGGGCGACTCGCAGGTCGCGATGAAACATGGCCCGGTCCCGTCCAACTGTCTGGATCTTCTCGACGGACAGGTTCAGGAATGGCGAGAGGCGGTGGTGAGCAGGATCCAGACTGACGACTATCATGTGCGTCTCCGTCCGGAGGCGGTGACAAACGATCCCGCGCTTACCGACAGCGAACGGCGGGCGCTGGACGACGTTTTTTTCACCCACGGGGCGAAAGAAACATGGTCCCTGGTTGACGAGACGCACAGGTTTCCGGAATTTCAGGAGGCCTGCTTGAAGGACACATCCGCGCCTATTCCGTATGAGACGATTCTGAAGCACCACGGGGGCGAAGATCGTTTCCGCCACGGTCGCGCGGTGATCTCCCACGTCACGATGCGGCATATGGTCTCCCCATTTCGGGTCACGGAGACGGATCTCTAGCCAGCGCATGGAGCGTCACGAAATCTGGTACGCGCGGGTCACGTGGAACGACTGCCCCGACGAACGCCCTTGGCTGATCATGGAACAACGTGGCGAGACGTTTTGCTGTTTCCCGGTTTCCGGCCAGTGCTACCGGCGGGAAGAGTGTTTCTTCCTGGATGTTGACCATCCCGACTTCAAAGCCACCGGCTTGACCAAGTCATGTTACATTCATTTCGTATCGCTGTTCGAACTTCCCCACGACGTTTTCAGCCGCCGTAAGGGCAGGCTCGAAGGCAAACTGCTCCAGCGGTTTCTTGAGGAGGCCGGGTTTTCATCCGAGTCGCCGTAGCGGCTCGTCAGGACTTCACCGCTGGTGGGCGGTCATCGGCCCGGCGTGGCGACTATCGCCCCCTCCTCCTCCCACGGAATGGTCAGGTCGGCGAACAGGTTCACGGTCATCGCGCGCGCGCGGGAGAGGTTGTCGCCGTTGCCGACGGTTTCGCTGGTTTCGACCTGCACGCGATACTGGCCCTCGGGTAGCGCGGTCATGGTCCACGTTCCGCTTTCGTCCTTGTTCCCGCGTCGGACGAAGTAGGGGGTCTCGCGCTCGTTTGAGGCGGCGACCACCTGCTGCGCCGAGGCTGGCACGTTTCGTAACGAAAGCGTATGAAGCCTCGGCATGGGGACGTGAATCTCGCAGGACTCGCCGTGAACCGACGCCGGATGCGAATAGCGCCAACTGTGTCGTGTGCCATAGGCATCAGACGACACCACGAGGACGTCCACCTCGACTTGCCCCCGCAGAGGGTAGCGAACGCGCACCTGCCCATCGCTGTCGATGTTTTCCGGCGAAGGGACAACACTGGACCCCTCGTCCCTTGCCCAGTGGCACAAGTCCTGGCGCGCCGGGACGACGTGCACCCGGACAGTGCCGCGTGCCGCCTCCGCGTTGTACCCGTCGATCACCACGTTCACCTCGGCCGGCTTCTGCGCGCGCACGTGCAGGCGGCGCGTTCCCGGTGGACAATCGACAACGGCTTCGCCGGACGCGCCCGCGTCAACCCATAACACGGCTGCCCCGCGGACGCGTTCCTCGTCGTCCGATGGGGAGCCTTCAAAGGGGCGTGGATACCAGACGGAACCGTCGGCACACGGAATAGGCTCCTCTCGTTGATCGCGGTAATCGCGTTCAGCGGAGTCGGACGAAAGCCGGTACGTGGAGACACGCGCGTCAGGCGCGGGCGCGCCGGTGGAGTCGGTGACTCGCAGAAGCAGGTAGTCCGGCGGGACGATTTCCGGCAGCCTGATCTCGCACCTGACCGACCGCGCGCCGAGCGTGACACTTGTCCAGTCGGAGTCGGCGTTCGCGACGCCGTCGTCGGATACGCCGCACCGATACGCGGCGCCGACCTCGTAGGCGCCCGGCGCCAGGTTCTCGAAGCGAAACTGGTAGCCCTCGCTTCGACTCACGGAGACGCACCGCGTGTAATTGACATCTGGTGGCTCCACGCCGTCGCTCGACCCGCCGGTCGCCCGGCACGCGACCGTCACTTCCCCGGGCTGCAACCCCGCGGCGACGTCCACGTGGCCCCAGATGTCCGCCTGGAGGACGGCTTCAATCCTCACCTTGGTCGCTGTTCCTTCCGTCGGCGCCGCGATCTCCTCCTTCCACCCATTGAAGCCCGTGCCGTCGGGGAGTTGACCCCGCACACGCATGCTCCATCGACCCGGTTCCAATGGGAGACGAGGCGATTCAGTGGTCCAGGAATGGCTGCGCTGATTCGAACTCTGGTCTCGGTCTTCAAGCACGATGTCAGCGTCCGGCGGCCTGCTCCCGTCGGGAAGAACGATATCGACGTCCAACGTCGCCACGGCGCAAGCGATGAAATCCAGGACGGCTGAGGTCTTCACCCTTGCCTGGGAATGTTGCCCCCCCGAACGGAACGCGAATCCCGCAAGACGCGGTTCCACCACGGTCCAGCCGAACGGAAGTCGCTCGAAGCGGAACCGCCCGTCCCGGTCGGTGGTCGTTTCCCGCGCCCACGCGTAACGCTGGTGGATGCGGTCCAGAAGGGCGCTCGTTGCCTCGCCCTCGATCGCCCGAACGGGGGTCTGCCCGCCGCGGTTCTCAGGCGGCGAAAGGTCCGGCCGGATTCTCACCCGCACGCCCGCCAGCGGTTCGTACGCCTGCGTTCTCACCGTGCCTTTCACAAACTCGTTTCCGTTCGCTTCCGGCGAGGTCGCGGCCGGCGCGGGCGCTTCCTGGAGCGCACGCGCCGCCGGCGCCCCGGCTGGCGTGGTCGCCTCATCCGATGGCTGCGGCGACCAGACCATGCGCTCCGGCTCATCCCGCACGGAAGCCGCCGTTTCCCGAACGCTCTCCGTCGCCGCGGCGCAAGCGCCCGGCCACCGTCGCGCGGCGTCCGGCTCGCTCTGCGACGCGAACGCGCCCAGCACCGCCCCACCCGCCAGGATGCCCATCCACTCCACCAGACGGCCGAGAATTTGACGACGCATGGAATCGCCTCCCCCGGAACCGTCGGATCGCTCCTGGGACCTCCAAGCCACACTCCCCTCAGCGAGCGCCCGAACGGGAAGCAAATCCCGCGCCATGGCGAAATAATGATAAATCGCCCACGAAACGCGTGCGAACGCGGCAATGAGTGACGAGAAGTACGGTATGGAGAGCCCGCCCATGTCAAATGCCTTGCGCCTGACGCAAAGTGACTTTACCCGCCGCGAGGCTGAAGAGGACGGGATCCCCTCGAGACGCCAGACGCCCGCGCCGCGACGGTGGACAACCACCCGCCGGCCAAATCCGTTTGAACCCCCTCTCCGCGCGCCGGATAATCGGCTGTCGTACCGCTTCGCCAGGTTCTTCCCGCCCGCCACCCTCGCCACCCATGCTCGACATCGCCCCGATCCGCGCGCTTTACGAGAAACTTCCCGCCGCCCACGCCCACGCCCGCAAGGTGCTGGGGCACGACCTCACGCTCGGCGAGAAGATCCTCTGGTCGCACATGGCCGACCCCCGCCAACCGGCGCTGGCGCGGGGGAAAGACTTCGCCCTGCTTCAGCCGGATCGCGTCGCGCTGCAGGACGCCACGGCGCAGATGGCGATCCTTCAGTTCATGCAGTCGGGCAAGGCGAAGGTGGCGACGCCGACGACGATACACTGCGATCACCTCATCCAGGCGCGCGTCGGCGCGAAGGACGACCTCAGCGCGGCGCTCGACACGAACAGGGAGGTGTACGAGTTCCTTCGCTCGGCCGGGGCGAGGTACGGCATGGGGTTCTGGAAGCCGGGGGCGGGCATCATTCATCAGGTGGTGCTCGAGAACTACGCCTTCCCCGGCGGCCTCATGCTGGGGACCGACTCGCACACGCCCAACGCCGGCGGCATGGGTATGGCGGCCGTCGGCGTGGGCGGCGCCGACGCCGTGGACGCCATGGTGGGCATGCCGTGGGAAGTGCTCTACCCCTCATTCGTGGCTGTGGTGCTCAAGGGCAAACTCGGCGGGTGGACGTCGGGGAAAGACATCATTCTCAAGGTGCTGGAGCAACTCACCGTCGAAGGCGGCACGAACCGCATCGTCGAGTACGTCGGAGAGGGCGTGCAGTCCATCAGCCTCACGGGGAGGGCGACGGTGACGAACATGGGGGCGGAACTGGGCGCCACCACGTCGCTCTTCCCGTTCGACGAGCGCACCGGCGCTTACCTCCGCAAGACGAACCGCGCGAACGTGGCCGATCTGGCGGCGAAGCACGCCGCCGCCCTTCGTCAAGACGCCGCCGTGACGAAATCGCCCGAGAAATTCTGCGACCTCGTGCTGGAAATCGACCTCTCCACGCTGGAGCCGTACGTCGTCGGCCCGCACTCGCCCGACTTGGCGCGGCCCATATCTCGTCTGAAGGACGACGCGAAGAAGAACAACTACCCCACGCGCCTCACCGCCGCCCTCATCGGCTCGTGCACCAATTCGTCGTATGAAGACATGGGTCGCTCGGCCCACGTCGCGCGGCAGGCGACGGCGAAAGGGGCGAAGGCCGTCACGGCGTTCTGGGTAACGCCGGGGTCCGAGCAGGTGCACCTGACCATTCAACGCGACGGGCAGGCGAAGGCCCTCGCCGATATCGGCGGCAAGGTGCTGGCGAACGCGTGCGGCCCGTGCATCGGCCAGTGGAAGCGCGACGACATCAAGGAGGGGGAGAAGAACTCCATCATTTCGTCGTACAACCGCAATTTCGCCAAACGCAACGACGGCAACGCGGGCACGCTTTCGTTCCTCGCCAGCCCCGAGATCGTCACCGCCTTGGCGCTCGCGGGCCGCCTTGACTTCAACCCCATCACCGACGACCTGCCCGGCGCCGACGGCAAACCCTGGCGTCTGTCGCCACCCGCCGCGCCCGACCTGCCCGACAAGGGCTTCCTGCCCGACACGGAGGGGTTCATCGACCCCCCGGCCGACGGGTCGAAAGTGTCGGTCGCCGTTTCGCCCCAGTCGAAACGGTTGCAGATTCTCGAACCCTTCAAGCGCAACGACCCGAAGACATTCGTCGACATGCCCGTGCTTCTCAAGGCGAAGGGCAAGTGCACGACGGACCACATTTCCCCGGCGGGCCCCTGGCTCAAGTTCCGCGGCCACCTCGACAACATTTCCGACAACATGTTCAACGGCGCGGTGAACGCCTTCACGGGAAAGGCCGGTGTGGGCGCGAACGCGCTCACGGGCGAGAAAGACGCGCCGTTCGCGACAATCGCGCGCGACTACAAGGCGCGCGGCATCTGCTGGGTGGCCGTGGGCGATGAGAACTACGGCGAAGGGTCGTCGCGCGAGCACGCGGCCATGTCGCCCCGCTTCCTCGGCGGCGGCGCGGTGATCACACGCGGTTTCGCACGCATCCACGAAACGAACCTCAAGAAGCAGGGCATGCTGCCCCTGACGTTCGTGAACGCCGCCGACTACGACAAAGTGCGCGAGGACGATCGCCTCACCCTCTCCGGCCTCGACACACTCTCCCCCGGCAGCCGGGTGACGCTGACCATCGCGCACCGGGACGGGTCGAGCGAGAAGGTGGATCTGAAGCACTCGTTCAACGCCGAGCAGGTGAAGTGGTTCACGGCGGGAAGCGCGTTGAATCTGATGAAGTGAGGGGGGCGCGGGATGAGAGAGACAAAGAGCAGGTTCACGTGATCACGAAGATTCGAATTCGGAACTACAAAAGCATCGAGGATGCGAATATCGACCTCGACCGTCTCACTGTTTTTGTCGGCCGAAACGGAGCCGGGAAGAGCAACCTGGTCGACGCGCTGCGATTCCTGCGGGACGCCTTGCAGTTAGGCGTCGAGCGTGCCGTGATTTCGCGCGATGGAATGGAGGGGCTCCGCCGGTGGTCAAAGCACGGAGCGAACGACGTTCAGATCCGCGTCGAAGTGTCGACCGAGGAATTCTCCGGTTCCTACGAAGTGGTGATTGGTGGTCCGGCTGACGCGTGGAAGGTCAAGTCCGAAGATGCCGCCTGCGGGAAGAAAGGGGAAGAGTCCGTTGCCTTCCGCTTTCGCAACGGAGAGCGGGAGACGCTCCCGGGCCGTCCAGCGCGTGGTGCGGGCGGGTCATTGGAGCGCGTGGAACCGTTTGCGCTCGCGCTTCCGGCCATGGGAGCGATGCCGGAGTTTTCGGCGCTCCTGGGTTTCTTGCGGAATGTGGCGACCTACAGCATCTATCCCAATACGCTGCGCGAGCCGCAGTCGCCGCAGAACGACCGGCGCCTTTCGGATCACTGTGAGAACTTGGCATCCGTCTTGAAGAGGATGATCCGCAGGCGCACCAACGGCGGGTTCGACGCATTGAAGGCCGCGCTGGAGGTCGTCGTCCCAGGGGTGGACCACCTTTCAGTGAATTCTCTTGGCAAGCGTCTCTTCATCTTTCTTCAGCATGCGAACGGATTCGTCGGCGATCTGTCGCAAGAGTCTGATGGCACGCTGCGCGTGCTGGCCATCCTCGTGGCGCTTTACCAGCACCCGCCGCCGTCACTCATCGCGTTTGAAGAACCGGAACTCACGGTCCATCCGGGCGCGATGGCGGTGCTTCGCGATCTCTTTGTGGAAGCGGCGACAGCCCGCAACCAGGTCGTGCTGACGACTCACTCTTCCGATCTTGTGTCCGGTCTTGACACGAAATTCCTGCGCGTGGTCGAGATGGAGAACGGCCTGACGAAAGTCAGTCGGCTGAACGCGAATCAAGCCGAGGCCCTTCGGAACCACCTGTTCACCACCAGTGAACTGGTTGGCGTGGACGGGGGATTCAGGGGCGAGGAGATTTGATGGCGGATCAGCGTCGGACTATCGTCCCCATTGTCGAAGGGGTCGGCGAAGTAACGGCGCTGCCGAAATTGCTCCATGCTCTTCGGGAGCCGAGCGTGCGGCGCGGAGTGGTCGGAATCGCCGCTCCGAAGAACGCGCACGGTCGCGAGAACATCATCAAGGAAGGTGGATTGGAAAAGTTTCTCGGGTATGCGCAAGGGACACGCGGTTGCTGCGGAATAATGGTCGTGATTGACGCGAACGGTGATTGTCCCCTCACTCTGGCGCGCCAGTTGTCGTCGCGGGCGAAGAAGGCGAACTTGCCTGCCGCGACCGCGATCGTGCTGGCCAAACGTGTGTATGAGACTTGGTTTCTGGCCTCGTGGAAGACAATCGCCGTGGGCCTCGGGTCAAGCAGCGGCTTCGACGGAGACGTTGAGGGCGCACAGGGTGTGAAGGACTGGATCTCACAACAAATGCCGGTTGGTCAAGTGTACAAAGAGACGGTCGATCAGGCTCGCTTCAGCAGCCTCATCGATCCTGAACTCGCCGCCTCCCGCTCGCGGTCGTTCCGTCGCCTCGTCGCCGCGTTCAAGTGGCTGCTCGCGAGGTCGAAGGCGCGGCCCGGTCGCGGCGTCGTCTCGCCCGCGCCCCGGACGAAACTCCCTTGACAGGAGAGCAGCGCCCGGTAAAAAGGCGCGCGCGGCGGGCCTCTGTTCCCGGTCGCGGGTCAGCCGCGCCGGGGGTGGGTGTCCGTCGTGGCGCGGATCGCTCGTCACGCCAGTCATCGCCGGCAACTGCCCCCTGTTCCCCGTCCCCGTCAACGAACCCCCAGGTGGCGCCTCATGGACAAACAGATCGTGATGCTCAATTCCGAGTTGCCGGCCGCCGCCAGCGGGCAGACTCCCTTCTCGTCGAAGAAACTGGCGCGCGCCTACCACCACCTCTTCCACCTCGCTCACCAGGACGGCGAGCGGCTGGTCTTCGCCTCGGCCTACGACTTCGACTGGAACGGCAACGTCACAGCCCACTGGATGCCCTACGACGACGACTGGGTTCCCGTTGAGGAGACCATTCCCATCGGCTGGGTCTTCGACAAGATCGGCGACGTCGACCCCCACTACGTCGCCGTCATCAACCGCCTCCTGGACCTCAAGACGCCCGTCTTCGGCCACGTCGGGCTGAACCGTTTCGTGAGCGACAAATGGGGCTGCTACGAAACGTTCCGCGACTTCTCCCCCCTCACCTGGCGGGTCGAGCAGCGCCCGGAGGCCATCATCGGCCAGGTCCAGGACTTCTTCGAGGAGATGGACCGCCTCTACGACGATCACTCCGACCTCGCCGTCCTCAAGCCCGTCCGCGGCTGGGAGTCGCGCGGCCTTCACATCGTCCGGCGTCACGAGGACGGCGCGCTGTCGCTGCGCCACCTCTGGGGCCAGCCCCTGGAGCATCCGGAGCACGTGGAGGGGGCGCTGATGGCCATGGTCAACACGCCCTACATCATCCAGGCCTTCGTGGAGGTGGGGGGCGGCATTCCCGAAATGGGCTACCCCTACCACAAGCACGACTGCCGCTTCATCTTCGTCATCGACGAGCCGGGCCACGCGCGTTTCCTTCATTCCTACATCAAGAGTCCCGACGGCATGCTCTACACCGACCCGGCCGAGTACCCGCCGGGCGTCTTCGAGGTGGTGGGGCCGATCGCCGACCACGTCACCAGCCGCTTCCCCTACGGGGTTTTCTGCGTGGACGTGATGCGCGACCACTCCGGGCGCTGGTACCTTACGGAACTCAACGACCAGGTGGGCTTCAACATCGACTTTGAACGCGAGGAAGACGTGCGCGGCGTCACCAGCCTCATGCAGACCTATCTGGGCCAGCTCCGGCGCATGCGCGACAACGCGGACGACCCGCGCTACCGGACGCCGATCTGATCCGGGGCGGGCGACCGGTTCGGCGCCAGCCACGAGACCGGCGACGCCAGGTGGAAGCCCTCGTCGCGCTCACCGATGGGGTCGCGCATGTCGCGGGAAGAGTAGTTCTCGAAATCGACCGACTTGCCCAGGTCGCGCGCCAGCGCCAGCAACTCGGCGTACCGGCGCTGCCTCACCTCCGGCGTGTTGGTGGGGTCATCGGCCAGCGTCCAGTCGCCGGGATAGGCGCCGGCCACCACGCCCATGCGGCCGGCGAACTCCCACATCGGGGTGAAGGGCATGAAGTGGAGGTCGGAGAGCAGGCCGAACTCATCGACCCAGGGCGCCAGGTCCCGGGCCTTCTCCATGTTGAAGCGGAAGATATCCTCCGTCTCGCCCGGGAAGCCCACCATGAGCGTGATAATCGTTTTGATTCCAGCGTCGTGCGCCGCGCGGATCACCGGCGCGATGTCGGCCGCGCGCTGCCCCTTCTTCATCGCCCGCAGCACGTCGTCGTGGAAATTCTCGACCCCGAAGGCCAGCGACGAGCAGCCCGCGCGCCGCATCCGGGAGAGGACTTCGGGCGTCATTTCCCGCGAGACGATGCAGGTGGCCGCCCAGTCGATCGGCAGGCCCGCGGCGATGAAATGGTCGCACAGGCGCAGCATCTCCAAGAGGTCGGCGTTCAGCAGCAGGTCGATGAAGTCCACGCCGGTCACGCCGCGCTCCTCGTGCAGCGCCCGCGCCTCCGCGAACGCCGCGTCGGCCCCGCGCGGGCGGTAGCGCCGCCAGCGCACCGTGTCGGAGCAGAAGGCGCACTTCAGAACGCAACCGCGCGACATCTCCACGTTCACCCGCGGCGGCTTCCCCCCTTCCCCGAACCCCTCGAACGAGAAGCGCGGCATCGGCAGCGCCGCCAGTTGGCGCGCCAGCGGCCGGTCGCCGCCGTCGGTCCAGCCGTCGCGCAGGTCGACCACGCCCGGGAGGCGCAGCGGACCGCGCGCGGCGCGCCCGGAAAGGAGCGCGCGAAACAGTTCCAACCCGGCCTCTTCGCCCTCGCCGCGCACCATGAAATCCACCACCCCAGGTTCCGGCAGGTGGCGGTGACGCTCGCGCAGCGTCGTCGTGAACATCTCCTCCGGCCGGGTCACGATGAAGGTCTGCGGCCCGCCGAACACCACCTGCAACCCCGGGAGACGCTCTTTGAGCAGGCGCGCCGTCTCCCACGCGGCCAGCACGTTCACGCTCATCACGGAGAACCCCGCGATCCGCGCGCCGCTGGCCCGGATTTCCTCCACGGCCGCGTTGATGACATCGGCGAACTCGCTCAACACCTGCAACACGTTGTCGCGGTTGCGCCACCGGTGGTTCTCGTTCATCGCCCACAACCGCCGGCGGTCGGGCGAGGCCGCGCGATAGAGCCGGATGTTCAGGTTGATGACGCGGACACGAATGCCGTGGTGCTCCAGCATTCCCGCCATGCAGGCCAGCCCGCGCGGCGGGGTGCGATGGTCCCAGACCGGGCATTGCAGCAGCGCCACGTCGGCCATGATGCCCGCTGTCACCCGCCGCCGACGAAACTGACGATCTCCACCACGTCTCCCGCCCGCACCAGACGCGCGCCGAACTCCGCCCGCGGAACGATCTGAAGGTTGATCTCCACCGCCACCCGCTCCGGCAGCACGCCGATCCGTGCGAGCAGCGCCGACACCGTCTCCTCCCGCGGGAGCGTGTACGGCTCGCCGTTGAGCGTGAGGGCGACCTCGGCCATGTCGCTACTCTACCAGTTTGCCGGCCGCTCCCGCGCCGATCTCCAGCCGCGCCATGAGCCGGTAGAGTTGCCGGCGCTGGATGCCCAGTTCCCGCGCCGCGGCGGAGACGTTGCCCCCGCTGCGCCGCAACGCCGCGGTGATGATGTCGCGGTCGAAACTCGCGCGCGCGCCCCGGTAACTCCGCGCCGCGTCGCTCCCCTCCGTGGCGGGCGCGGACTCGCCCGCGCCGGCCCCTTCCCCGGCCTTGGGTGGCTCGCCCGCCGCCGGCGGAGACCCCGACGTCGCCGTCGGCGCGGAGACCGTCGCCGGTGGCGTGGCTGGCGCCGCCGCGCCCGGCAGGTGCGCCAGCACGTCGTGGGCGGTGATGGCGTCGCCCTCGGCGAAGAGCGTGGCCCGCTCGGCGAAGTTCCGCAGTTCCCGCACGTTTCCCGGCCAGTCGTAGCGGGTGACGATCTCCAGCGCGTCCGCGCTCACCCGGCGCGTCTTCACCTTCGCCCCACGGGCCTCGGCCGCGGCCGCGGCCTCCCGCAGCGCGTGGTCCAGCAGCAGGGGAATGTCCTCCCGACGCTCGCGGAGCGGCGGCAGGAGGATCTTCACGACGTTGACGCGGAAGTAGAGGTCCTCGCGGAAGGCGCCGGCGCGCACCAGGGCTTCCAGGTCCTTGTTGGTGGCGGTGATCACGCGGGCGTCCACCTTCACCGTCTTCTCGGCGCCCACCGGCCGCACCACCCCTTCCTCGATGGCGGTGAGCAGTTTCGCCTGCATCCCCGGCGGCATGTCGCCCACCTCGTCGAGGAACAGCGTGCCCCCCGCCGCGAGTTCAAACAGCCCCTTGCGATCGCGGTGCGCGCCGGTGAAGGCGCCGCGCACGTGGCCGAACAGTTCGGATTCCAGCAGCGCTTCGGGCAGCGCCGAGCAGTTGACCGCCACGAACTCCCGCTCGCGCGTCGGGCCGGCCTGGTGGATGCACCGCGCGACCAGCGCCTTCCCGGTGCCGCTCTCGCCGTGCAGCAGCACGGGCGCGCCGGACTCGGCGACGCGATGCACCACCTCGATCACCTGCCGGATCGCTTCGGAGACCCCCACGATGCCCCCGGCGTCAGACAACCGCGAAAGTTCGCGCTCCCGCAGGCGCAACTGGCGCTGGGTCTGGGCCAGTTCGGTCTGGCGCGCGGCCAGGTCGCGGCGCAGCGCCGCCTCCGCCTCCGCCAGGTCGCGGTTGCGGCGCGTCAACTCCTCGCGGGCACGCACGTTCTCTTCCAACAGCCGCGCGCCGCGGATCGCCAGCGCGGCCTGCACGGCGAAGGCCTGGATGAACCGCGTGTCCCCCGGCGCGAACGCCCCCTTTCGCATCCGGTTGTCCAGCGCCAGCGCCCCCAGCACCTCCGCCCCGCCCTCCCGCCGCCCGGCCGCCTCGGGCCGCAGCGGCACGCAGAGAATTGAGGTCAATCGCAGCCCGGCCTCGCTGCCCACGGCCGAGAATCGTTGGTCGGCCTGCGCGTCGACCGTGAACAACGGCTCGCCGCTCTCGATCACCCGCGCCGCCACGTGGCGCGAGAACTCCAGCGCCTCGCCGTCCGGCGCCCCCACCGTCCCGTCCGGGCCGCGCGCCGCGGCCAGCCGCAGTCGCCCCTCCTCCAGGAGAATCAGGAAGCCGCGCGTCGCCCCCGTCATCTCCATGGCCCCGTCGATGATCGTCTCCAGCACCCGCGAGAGTTCGAACTCCCCGGCCAGCCTCCGGTTGATGGCGGCCAGACGCAACAACATGTTGCGCTCGCGCTCCAGCGCCAGCAGTTCCGTTCCCGACAGGTGGAAGCCGAGCGGCAACGAGCGCCGCGCGAAACGATCGGTGCGATCCTTCGCGGGCGGGCCCGTCGCTTCTTCCCCGGAGAGCGGCTGGCCCGGGGCCGAGCGCCTCTCCCCCTCACCCGCCGCGAGCGGACCGGGCGCCGGCGTCTGCCCGCCAACCGGCGCCCCGGACCCGGCCGCGACCGGCGCAGCCTCCGCGAACAGCCGCGCGCGGCGCGGATCCGCCAGGAAGGCGGAGCGGCGCGCGGCGGGAAGCCAACCGGCCAGGTCCCGGCAGATCGCTTGCGCGTTCACAAGTTGCCGCGCGGCCTCGCTCTCCTGCCCGTCGCGCGCCAGACACCCGGCCAGCGCGAAACGGATCTCCCACTCCAGTTCCTGGCGATCCGCGTCGCCCAGCGCCTCCAGCGCGCAGGTGAACCGCTCGAGGGCCGCGAGGGTGGAATATCCCCCGCCGTCGGCCGCGAAAACCAACCCCTCCAACCAGGCCAGGTGCGCGTCCCGCGGGGTGTCGCGGCGCGAAACGCTCTGGCCCGCGGCGGGCGCGTCCGGCGCCCAAGGCCGGCGACCCTCGGACGCGGGGGAGCCGATCGGTCGCGCGGCCGCCGCCACGCCGGCAAGGATCACGCTGGCCTGGGCGGCGTCGTCGCGCGCGATGAGGAACTCGGCGAGCGCCAGCCGGGCGCGCTCCTCGGCCACGCGCAGGCCCGCCGCCCGCGCCGCCCGCGCCGCCCGCGCCAGGAACTCGGCGGCCGCGGTCGGGTTGTCCAGCCCCTCCGCGGCCGTGGCCGCGACCAGCAACGCATCGACGGCGATCTCGCCGCCCGCGACCCCGGCTGCCCCCGCGTCGCCGGAAGGGCGCCCGCCGCCGGAAGGGGCCGTCTGGATCGCCGCGAGCAACCGTTCCGCGCGGACGGCGGCGGCGGCGTGGTCGCCGAGAAAGGCGAGGAGGCGACAGGCGAACAACTCCGGCGCGAGCGTGCCGCCGACCACGCCCGCGGCTGGCTCGGCGAGCAGCGTTTCCAGCGCGGGGCCGGCGCCATCGGCCGCCGCGACGAGAGAGCGAGCGAGCTCCGTGAAGGCGTCGGGATCCGTGAGCATCGCGGCCGTCCTACCAGCCCGTCGATAAAATATCGACGGGCTGCTACAGCGGAACTCTACCACACCGGCCCTGACCGGCGAGCGGACGGCGACGGCGTCAGACCAAGTCCGCGAAGCGTGGTTCCTGCCGCTTCAAGAAGGCGTACCCGCCCAGCGCCGCGCCGCCCGCCCAGGCGGCCAGGTAGGAAAGACCGGCCAACGACGGCGCCTCCAGCCCCAGCAGGCACCAGCGATAGCCGGCCAGCAGGTGGGTGAGCGGGTTCGCGTTCAGCACGGGCGCGAACCACTCCGGCGCTTGCGCCGCCGTGTAGAAAACCGGGCTGGCGAACATCCAGAAGACCAGCACGAGACCCAGCACGTGCCCCACGTCGCGCCGCAGCGTGTGCAGCGTGGCCACCAACGCCCCCAGGCCGAACGACAGCGCCCCCTGCGCCGCGACCAGCGCCGGCAGCAGCAGCGCCCCCGCGCCGGGCGGCTGGCCGGTGAACGCCAAGGCCAGCGCCATGACCGCCGCGAGTCCCGCCACCACTTGAACCAGGGAGGAGATCGCCAGCACGAGAGGCAGGAACTCCGTGGGAAAGGGCGAGTTGCGCACGATCACCGCGCGCTCGACGATACATCCCGCCGAGCGGAAGAGTGTTTCCTGCACCGCCAGCCAGGGCATCAAGCCGCTGAGCAGGTAGAGCGCGTAGAAGAGTCCGCGGTCCATGCCGCCGGCGGGCACCGCGGGGCTGGGGGAGAGCGCGGCCGGAGCGGCCTCCACCGGGACCCGGACCTCAAGCACGACGCCGAAGACGAACAGGTAGGCCGCCACCAGCCCCAGGGGGTGGATGATTGACCAGAAGGCCCCGAAGGCGGAGCCTGCGTACCGGCCGCGCACCTCTTTCAGGAGCAGTTGCTTGAACAGGAACCAGTTGCGCGGGCGGGCCACGGTGGGGTCGGGGGTCGGGG
>JACQVU010000479.1 GCA_016209585.1 Planctomycetota bacterium | reverse complement strand
GTGTTGGGCCCAGCACCCAGCACCCAGCACCCAGCACCCAACACCCAACACCCAAAGACGAGGGGCGGGAAGCGCGGGGCGCGGGGAGGGACGCGAGGCCGCGGAATGAGAACCGCCTGAACCCGCGCGCCTCCTTGATGGCCGCCTTCTTCGCGGCGCCGGTCAGCAGTCTTCCCTTTCTGCTCTTCGGTCGGTGGCTCGCGGACGCCGTGGGTCAGTCAACGTACCCGTGCGCCCGCCCCATCCAGTAGGAGAGGAGCCAGAAGGAACCGTCGTCCTCGCCGCGGCCGTCGCCCCCGCCGCCGGTCTCGTAGGGGTTGCCATTGTACTTCATCATGGAGCGCTCGCGCGGGTCCACGGCGCGACGCGCCTGCGGATCGTTGTGGCGATCCGGCGACGCGGCCAGCGGCAAGTCCCACCGCCCTTCGTTGTGCACCTTCCACCCCCGGCAATCCAGCGGCACGGCGCGCAAGGTCTCCAGCGCGCCCGGCAGGTCGAACTTCGCCCCCTCCCCGCGCGGCAGGCGGTTCGCCGCCGCGTAGATGAAGTTCCAGAGCGGCGTCTTGTCGCTCCGGCTGATGTCGAACAACCGTTGCATGCCGGCAACCAGCCAGCGGTATTCCGGGGCGGCGGGGTCGGCGTACATCATCAGGGCATGCATGGCCACGTAGTGGAGTTCGGTGTCGGAGAAGTTCACCTCCGACCGCGGGCTGACCACTTTCTGCCGGACGGTGTTGCGGGCGTAGCCGTGATCGCGGACGAGCCGCTGGTACTCGGCCTCATAGCGATCCGCCCCGGCCACGTCGCCTTCGGCGCGGGCGAGGTGCGCCGTGGTGCGCAGGTAGCCGAGCGTCGAAGCCGATTTCAGGCCGGTCTCCACCCACCAGGGATGTTTCTCCAGCCAGACGTCAATGTAGGGCCGGCGGCCGGCGCCGTTCCATTTTTCAGCCTCGGGATGGAACTTGTGTTCGTTCACCGTGCGCGGAGAGAAGATGCCCCAGTGCGTCACCAGCCCCTCTTCGTCCACCAGATACCAGTCGTTTTTCATCAGGTGATCGGTCATCGCGCGGGCGTACTTCACGGGGCGCGTCCGGTCGTCGGCCGTGCTCTGCGCCCCGCGGCCGACGTGGTTGTAGTAGACGCCGAAGATGTAGTAGTGGCCGTCGGTCTCGTCCGACGAAGTGTCGCCCTTCCAGAGAATGCCCTCGCCCGGCACTTCCTTCCACTTTTTGTTGGTAACGTGGTCGAAGGGTCCGGTGTGGCCGCGCCCGCCCCGGTCGTTGGCCGGCCACCAGGACCGCGCCGGGTAGCCGGGAACGCCCGTCACCTCGTTCAAGGCCGCCACGCCGTTGAACGACACTCGCGCCGAGGCCAGGGCGTCGTCGCGTTCGGCGGCGCGTGCTCGCGCGTATTCATCGAACGCCGCCAAGTCGGCCGGAGCGCCCTTCTCCCACTCCGGCCGCGACTTCTGAAGGCTCTCGACCAGCCGGCTCAGCGCCGTGTACCGATAGCACTGCGCGGCGCAGTACATCGCCGTCCAGAGGCCGTCGTTGTCGGAGTCACCCATCCGGTTGGTGCCGTAATCTTCGGGATTCCCCAGCCCGGAACTGGCCACCACGGCGCTGTCACGTCCGAAGATGCGGCGCGCGCGCCAGTGGCGCTTCTTCACGCGCTCCTCGAACACCGGGTCTTTCCCGGCCAGCGTCCCCTGGCGCAGCGTCAGGCGAGCGGCGCCGGCCTCGGTGCCCACCAGCAGGTCCTCGTGCGTCAGCGTCACCGTCTCGAACTTCCGCCCGTTCGCTGTCAGGAAACGGCGCGGTTCGGTGAAGGTGACGGGCGACAAGCCGGTGACGGCGTCGGACGGCAGCCACCGCTTCCCGGCGTAATGGACGAACGCGGGGTTCTCGCCGCTCCAGCGCCAGAGCGCCAGTCCGCGGCCCTCGCCGCCCTTTCCTTCGGAGACGATCCAGACCCCCTCGACGCTCGGCGCGATCTGCGACACCGCATTGAACGGCATTCCTTCCGGACGGGGCGCCGCGCGAGCGACCTCGCGCCCCTCTTCCGTCACGACCACCTCGTCGTACCGCGCCGTGAAGTCGCCGGGCAGCGTCGCGCCCGTGACCGGGTGCGCCTCGCCCTTCTTCCAGGTGCGCGATCCCCGCGCGACTTTCACGGCGCGGGGCTTGCCGGCCCAGGTCGTCTGGAACTCCGTCACCGCCCGCGCCGCCGCCAGTTGCGCGTTCGCCTTGGCGTCATTGGCGCCCAGGAAGATCCGCTCCTGCTCCTGCCGGTAGAGCAGGCTCGCCACCGCCTCGGTCGGCGGTGCGGGGTCGATCGCCGGATCCCCCCCGCCCGGCGCCACCTTCGCGGCGAGGAGGGCCAGGATCGGCGCCAGGAGAGTGGAAAGCGTGAGAAGAGAGGGGATGCGCATGGGTTCCTCAAAAGCGTTCGTGTGACAGGTGAATCCCCGTCAGTCCGCCGCGGAGCGCTCGTCGGCGACGGGGGCGGGAGCCGGGTCGCGGCCCAAGGCGACGCGCCACTCGCGAAGGTAGAGGCCCCACAGCCGCGCGAGGCCGCGGCGGGCGTCGTCGACGATCATGTAGACCGAGGGAATCACGAGCAGCGTGAGCACGGTGGAGAAGGTCAGCCCCCAGCAGATGGCGTTGCCCATGGGCGCCAGGAACTCCGCGTCGGCGCCCATGCCCAGCGCCAGCGGCAGGAGGCCGCCGATGGTGGTGACGCTGGTGAGAATGATGGGCCGCAGGCGGACGCGGCCGGCGCGCAGGATGGCCAGGGGCAGCGAGCACCCCTCAGCCTGTCCTTTCTTGATGAAGTCCACCATGACGATGGCGTCGTTGACGGTGATGCCGGCGAGCGCCACCGCGCCGATGATGGCCAGGAAGCCGAGCGGCGTGGCGGTCACGGCGTTGCCGATGATGACGCCGACGATCCCGAACGGCACGGTGACCATCACCACCAGCGGGTCCATGTAAGAGCCGAACTCCGCGGCCAGGATGAGGAAGATGCCCAGGAGCGCGAGGGGGAAGCCGATGGAGAGCGAGTCGAACAGTTTGCGCATGTCCTCGTTCTCGCCGCCGAAGGAGATGGAGTAGCCCGGCCAGCGCGCCGGCACGTCGGCGAACTTCTCCTGGAGCCGCTGGTTGAGGATCTGCGCCGTGAGGCCGGCTTGCCGGTCAACCGACGCCGAGACCTCCATGGAGCGCTTGGCGTCGTAGCGGCGGACGGAGGCGTCGCTGGCGGCCTCGACCACGGCGCCCACGTCGCGGAACTTCACGGATCCGCCGCCGGGGCGGGGGATTTCGGCTTCGGTGATGTCGGAGAGTTTCCGGCGGCGGTCCTCGCGCACCTTTACCACCACGTCGACCTGTTCGTCGACGGTCTGAATGGCGGTGGCGGTCTGACCGGCGATCGCGTTGTTGAAGTAGTTGGCGATCTGGGCGCGGTCGAGGCCGAACCGGGCCGCCTGGTGCTCGTCGACCTGCAGACGGATTTCCCGCTTGCGGGTGCCGGAGTCGTCGTTGACCTCATAGACCCCGGGGATGGCGTTCAGGAAGTCCTTCACCTCGTCGGCGATGGCCTGCAGCGTCTCCACGTCGCCGCCGCGCACGCGGACCGCCAAGTCGCTGGAGGAGGGCGGGCCGCCCGACATCTTGCCGACCTCGAAGCGCGCCACCTCCGGCATGGTGGAGAGGCGCTCGCGCAGGCGGTTCACCATCCAGTCGGCGCTCTTCTTGCCGCCGCCGACGCGGGGCCGGCGCCGGGAGTGGTGCGCCACCTCCAGCGTCAGGCGCGCGTACTGGTTGCCAACGCGGCGATCGTGCATGTCGCCCCACACCCCCACGCGGGTGGAGACTCCGGTGACCTCGTCGCGCAACTCGGGGTCCAGCAGCACCGCCTCCTCCACCTGGGCCACCATGACGTCGGCGGTGAACTCCAGCGTGCGCCCCGCCGAGCCTTCAAGATCGACGTTGATCTCCTCCGACTCCTCGGTGGCGAAGAAGACGAACGGCATGCCCCTGCCAAGGAAATAGGCCCCGACACCCAGCGCGATCAGACACGCCAACGCCGGGTACCTGTGCCGCACGCAGCGCGCCAGCGCGTAGGTGTAAAGCGACACCAGCCGCCCGTACCAGCGGTCAAACCCGCGCCGGAAGCCCGAACGGTCGCGCCGATCTCGCCGGCTCTCCGCCGGCGCCAGTTGCACGATGTGCGCCGGCAACGCCGCCATCGCCTCGAACAGGCTCACGCCCAGCGCCATGATCACCACGATGGGGATGTACATGATGAACTTCCCCATAATCCCCTCGATGAAAATGAGGGGGATGAAAGCCAACATCGTCGTGGTCACGCTGGAGACCACCGGCCAGATCACCTCCTTCGTGCCGCGCACCGCGGCCTCCAGCCCCGGCACGCCGTTCTCCATGTGCCGATGGACGTTTTCGACGACCACGATGGCGTCGTCCACCAGCATCCCAAGGACGACGATCATCCCGAACATCGAGATCATGTTGAAACTGATGCCGAAGAACGCCATCACCACCAATGTGCCCAGGAAGGCGAACGGCACCCCCAGCGCCGTGAGCACCGCGAGACGCCAGTTCAGGAAGAGAAAGAGCAACACCAGCACGATGGCGCCGCCCACGATCCCCGACTGGAACATGTTGGAAAGCCGCCGCTGCACCCACTTCGACCGATCAAAGAAGGTGTGCAACGCCACCGCGGGGGGCAGCGTCCGCTCCCGCTCGGCCAAGTGAGCCTTCACCCGCTCCGCCACGGTGACCGTGTCGGCCTCCCGACGCTTGCGCACGCTGAGCGTGATGGAGGGCTTGCCGTCGAAGCGGGAGAGCACCGTGGCCTCCTCGAAGCCGATGGTGACGGTGGCGAAGTCGCGCAACAACAGGTGCGCGCCGTCGGGGTTGGGGCGGATGATGGTGCGCGCGATGCGGTCGCGGTCGTCCAGGCGGAACTCGCCGGGGATGCGCAGCAGGCGTTTCTCGCCCGTCTCCTCGATGTTGCCCGCCGGCAGGTCGAGGCTGGTGGCCGCGAGCCGCGCCTTGACCTCGGCCAGGGTGACGCCTTGGGCGTGGAGGCGGTCGGGGTCGCACTCGATGGTCACTTCGCGCTTGCGCCGGCCGGTCACCTCGACCTCGCCGACGCCGGAGATCTGGTAGAGGTCGTCCTCCAGCCGGTCGGCCTCGCTGACCAGCACCTCTTCGGCCACGTCGCCGGCGAGGACGACGTTCAACACCTGGATCTCCTGGCGGATGGACTGGGCGTCGGGTTCCTTGGCCTCGCTCGGCAGTTTGGCCCGGGCCTTGCCCGCGGCGGCGCGCACGTCGAGCAGCGCCTCCGAGACCACCCGCTCGCCGGACTGGAAGAAGACGTTGATCACCGAGACGCCTTCGACGGAAATAGACTCCACCCGGTCGATCCCCTTCACCGTGCGCACCTCGGACTCGATCTTGCGCGTCACCAGTTTGTCCACCTCGTCCGGCGAAGCGCCCAGGTAGAGGGTGGAGACCGAGATCACCTCAAGTTCCACGTCGGGGAACATCTCTTTCGGCAGGCGCAGATAGCAGAGCACGCCGGCGATGAACACCATGGCGGTCATGATGTTCATCACGACCGGCCGCTTGACCGCGTAGGAGATCAGGTCCATGAGCCTCTACCGAAAACAGGTGGTCCGGCGTGGCGATCAACTTTCCGCGACGGCGGCGCGCCACTGCTCGGCGATCTTCTTCTGCTCGGCCGGGGTGGCGATGTCGCCGGAGGGGAGCCGTTTCTCGGGATAGAGATCGGCGAGAAAAGAGGTGGCTTGCCAGAAGAGGTCGCGAGCGTCGCCGGGGTCCGGGACGCGCTGGGCGAAGTCGAGCGCGGCCAGGAGGACCTTGGCCTGTTCGGCGCGGGCCGCGCGGTCGCCGGCGGCCACGATCCGCGCCACCGAGATGAGGTTGGCGACCAGACGCGGCGACGCGCCCTCGCGGGAGGCTTCAACACCCAGGAGTTTCACCAGGCTGGGAAGGGTCTCGCGGGCGTCGCGGTTGTACAGTTCCGGGATGCGCAGGGCGGCGATGCGCGTCCGTTCGGGAACGGCCGGGTCTCCGGCCACGGCCAGGGCGTTGGCGAAGGTGGTGGAGAGGGCCGCCCCGGGATCTTTGGGGTTGTTCTGGTGGCGCTGGTAGACGCTGAAGAGCGCCTCGTAGCGATCGCCGTCGGCCACGCCGGGATCCCGGGCGCGCCCGAAGGCCAGGCGTTCATCGACCTCGGCGCCGGGTTTCTGGCCGCGCGGCAACCCGGCCCAGGCCTCGCGCAGGTCGGCGATGGCGCGGCGGTCGGGATGGCCGGGGTCCTGCGCGGTCACTTTGTCAAGGAAAGCGACCAGGCGGGGGCCGTCGAGCAACTCCTTGTAACACACGGCCAGGTAGGACCACCTCCAGGTGTCGCCGCGCCGGCGGGAGAAGAGCGTGGGGTCCGCGGCCAGCATGGCCTCGTAGGCGGCGGCGGCGCTTTCGAAGTCGCGGTCGTTCTTGAGGGAGAAAGCGCCGAGCAGTTCCCACGCCTCCGGGCGCGCGGGCGCGCTTTCGGCGGTCTTGCGCAGGAGCGTGCGGTAGGCGTCCAGGTCGCCTTCCACGGCGCTGAGCACCTGCGCCTCCATCATGGAGAGTTCGTAGAGCTGGTCGGCGTCGGCCGCGCGGGCGCGGGCGCTCTTCACCAGTTCGACGGCCTTGTCGCTCCAGTCGAACGCCACGAGCACCTCGGCCACCAGGCGGTACACGTCGGCCCGCGCCCGCCCGGACCGCCCGGCGGCGGCGGCCATGGCCTTTTCCAGCGCCTCCTCAGCCTTGCGTGGCTCGGCGCGCCGACGGAGCAGGCCGGCCTGGAAGACCCACCCCAGCGCGAAGTCGCGCCGCGCCTGGGTGGCGCGTGCCAGCAGAGCCTCGGCCTCGGCCACCTGGCGCCGCTCCATCGCGATGCTGGCCTGGCCAAACCAGGCCCAATGGAGGAAACCGGGCCGCGTTCCCTCCTGCTCCGCCACTCCCTTGAAGATGATCTCCGCTTCGTCGACGCGGCGGGTGGCCAGTTTGAAGAGACCGAGCATGCACTTCCAATAGGGGCTGCCGCGGTCGGCCGACAACTCTCCCTGGATGCGCCGCTCGTCCTCGCGCATCTCCTCGTCCAGGCCGCGCGCGGCCTTCTGGCGCAGATCGAGGTAGGCGTTGGCCAGCGCCAGGTCGGGATCCTCAACCGGCGTGGCCGCCCCGGAGGTGGCGCCGGCGGCGTTGGTCCCCGCCACGGCTGCCGCCCCGTTCCCGCCGTCGCCGGCGCCCTCCCGCGTCCCGCCGCAGCCGGCGGCGCAGAAGAGCAGCAGCAGCCACGGCGCCGCGCGGCGGCGGCGGACCAGGGTGCGCGGGTTGACGGTATCCATCTCCGCTCCGTGTGTCATGGCGTGGCGATCTCGGTCCCGGCCGCGCGCGCGCCGGCCGGAGACGCGCCCGGCGCAGGCGCTCCCCGCAGCAGGGGGAAACCCAGGTTTTGGCGAAACTCGACGTAGGCCTGGGCGCACCGCTTCGCCAGCGCCCGCACGCGCCCCACGTACCCCGCCCGCTGGGCGACGCCGATGGCGCCGCGGGCGTCCAGCAGGTTGAAGTGGTGCGAGCACTTGATCACGAAGTCGTACGCCGGCAACACCAGGCCCGCGTCGAGCAGCCGGTGGCACTCGCGCTCGAACCGGTCGAACAGATCGAGGTTCAGGTCGGGGTCGGACGCCTCGAAGTTGAACTTCGAGAACTGCACCTCGTCCTGGCGGTGCACGTCGCCGTACGTCACGCCGTCGACCCAGACCAGGTCGAAAACAGAATCGACCCCCTGCAGAAACATGGCGATGCGCTCCAGGCCGTACGTCAGTTCCAGCGACACCACGTCGAGCGCCAGCCCGCCCACCTGCTGGAAGTAGGTGTACTGCGAGACCTCCATGCCGTCGAGCCACACCTCCCACCCCAGGCCCGTGGCGCCGAGCGTGGGCGACTCCCAGTCGTCCTCGACGAAGCGCACGTCGTGCTTCACGAGATCGACGCCCAGTTCCCGCAGCGAATTGAGATAGATGTCCTGGGCGTCGTCGGGCGACGGCTTGATGATCACCTGGAACTGATAGTAGTGCTGCAGGCGGTTCGGGTTCTCGCCGTACCGCCCATCTTTCGGGCGGCGTGACGGCTCCACGTACGCCACCTTCCACGGTTCCGGCCCAAGCGCCCTCAGAAACGTGGCCGGGTTGAACGTGCCCGCCCCCGTCTCCAGGTCATACGGCTGCCAGATCACGCACCCGAGACGCGCGTAGTAGTCCTGCAGGCGCAGAATGACGTCCTGGAACGTGAGCGCCATGGGGCCGTGGGGGTCGGTCGTCGCCGCGAGATCGCCGGGGCCAGGCTTTCCCAAGATCTCCCGCCAAGTCCCTGGCGCCGGCGACCAGCCGCGGGCGTCATTTGTCGGTCGCCGATGGCCGCTTGTCAACCGCGAATGCCCGCATGTTATGATCGCGGCATCATGATTGACGTGCTGACGATGGTGCTCGCGGGCGGCAAGGGCGAGCGCCTCCACCCGCTCACCAGCGAGCGCGCCAAGCCGGCGGTGCCGTTCGGCGGGGCCTACCGCATCATCGACTTCACGCTGTCGAACACGGTGAACTCCGGCCTGAAGCAGGTCATCGTCCTGACGCAGTACAAATCGTTCTCGCTGGAGCGCCACATTAAGATCGGCTGGAACATCCTCGGCCGGGCGCTGGGCGAGTACATCGACGCCATGCCGCCGCAACAGAAGATGGGGGAGGACTGGTACCGCGGCACCGCCGACGCCATCTACCAGAACAACTACTACATTCGGCGCCTGGCGCCGAAGCGGGTGCTGGTGCTGTCCGGCGATCACGTCTACCGGATGGACTACGCCCCCTTCCTGAAATACCACGACGAGAAGCAGGCCCGGGTCACCATGGCCTGCATCGAGGTTCCGGTGGCGGAGGCGCGGACGCTGGGCGTCTTGCAGGTGGACGAGCAGTGGCGCGTCATCGGGTTCCAGGAGAAGTCGCAGACGCCGCAGGAGATCCCCGGCAAGCCGGGCTGGTGCCTGGCGAACATGGGGGTCTACGTGTTCGACCGCGCCTTTCTGCTGGACGAACTGGACGCCGAGGCCGAGCGCGTGAAGGCCGGCTCGTCGTCCTGGGATTTCGGCAAAGACATGCTCCCCCGCTTCGCGGCCGAGCAGAAAGCGGTGTTCGCCTATCCCTTCCGGGACGGCGACGGCCAGCCGGGCTACTGGCGCGACGTGGGAACGATCTCGGCCTACCTGGAGGCGAACCTGGACCTGGTCGCGGTGTCGCCCCGGTTCAACCTGTATGATTTCCGGTGGCCGATCCGCACCTTCTCGCTGCCGCTGCCGCCGGCGAAGTTCGTCTTCGCCCAGGACTACGAAGGCGGCCGGCGCGGCGTGGCGCTGGACTCCATCGTCTGCGCGGGCGCCATCCTTTCCGGCGGCCGGGTGCGCGACTCGGTGGTGGGGTCGCTGGTGCGGGTGAACTCTTTCGCGGAAGTCGACCGCAGCATTCTCTTCGAGGGGGTGATCGTCGGCCGCCACTGCCGCCTCCGGAACACGATCATCGACAAAGACGTGGAAATCCCGCCGGGCGCCGAGATCGGCTACCACCTCGACGAGGATCGCAAACACTATCACGTCACGCCGGAAGGCATCGTGGTCATCGAGAAACGGCGCGGCGAACTCAAGGCCACGCCGGGGTTCAGTTCCGAAATCTGACGGGCGGCTGACCGCCTTCCGCCCCCGGCCATGTGCGGCATCGTCGGTCTCTGGCATCGGGCGACGGGCGCCCCGGCCCCGGCCGAAACGCTCGCTCGCATGGCGGCGCGTCTCGCCCACCGCGGTCCCGACGGCCGCGCCGCCCGCGTGGAGGGTTCCTTCGGCCTGGCCACGGCTCGCCTGGCGATCATCGACCCCCCCGGCGGTGCGCAGCCCATGGCCACGCCAGAGGGGCGCTTCCAGATCGCCCTGAACGGCGAGATCTACAACCACGCCGAACTCCGCGCCGAACTGCGCGCGGAGGGCGTGCCCTTCCGCACGACCTCCGACACCGAAGCGGCCCTCTCCGCGCTGGCCCGCTGGGGAGTTCGCGGGCTGGAGCGCCTGACGGGCATGTTCGCGCTGGCCTTCTTCGACGCCCGCGAACAGACGCTCCTTCTGGCCCGCGACCGCTTCGGCGAGAAACCGCTCTTCTGGCGGGAGGCAGGCGACGCGCTGCTCTTCGGCTCGGAAACGGGAGCCTTCCCGCCGGAGTGCCGCGGCCCGTCGCGGACCGATTCAGCCGCGCTGGCCGGCTACCTGGCCGACCTCGTCCCCCCGGCCGGCGAGTTCTGGCCGGACGCGGTGCACTCCGTGCCGCCGGCGCACGCGCTGCTCTTCCGGGCCGGAGCCGCGCCGCCGGACAAATTGGAGTACTGGCGGCTGGACGCGACGCCCCGCGATCCCCGCGGCGACGACGCCGAGCAGGCGCTGGCGCTCTTGCGACGGGCCGTGCGCCTCTGCCTGGTGGCCGACGTGCCCGTGGGCGTTCTGCTGTCCGGCGGGGTGGATTCCAGCCTGGTGGCCGCGCTGGCGGTGGAGGCTGGGGCGCGCGACCTGGTCGGGTTTTGCGCGGGTTTCGCCGACGCCGACCACGACGAGCGGTCCTTCGCGCGCGCCGCGGCGCGGCGGCTGGGGCTGCGGCTTGAGGAAACCGTGGTCGCGCCGCCCGACCCGGAAGAACTCGACCGGCTCATCTTTTCGTACGACGGCCCGTTCGCGGATTCCTCAGCCATTCCCACGTGGGCCGTGGCGCGCTTGGCCGCGAGGTCGCGCAAGGCCGTGCTGGCGGGCGATGGCGGCGACGAGATGTTCGGCGGCTACCGGCGGTACCGCGCGCGGCTGCTCACCGCGCGGTACAACGCCCTGCCCCGCGTTTTCCGGCGGGCGCTGCTGGCGGCTTCGCGCCTGATCCCCGAAGGGCACGGCGCGATCGGGCGGTCGGCCGTGAAGCAGGCGCGGAAGTTCCTGGCCTCGGCCGAGGAGTATGAGCGCGCCCCGTGGCGCTCCACGGTGGCGGGGTTTTCCGGCGCGCAGATCGCGGCCCTGGTCCCGGGGCTGTCCCCCTTCCTGGCGACCCCCGTTCGTGGCGAACGGCGTTCCACGCTCGCGGCCCGGGCCGGCGCGGATGAACAGGCGCTCGACATGCGGCGGCGCGACCTGGTCGCCTACCTGCCCGACGACCTGCTGGTGAAGGTGGACCGCGCGGCCATGGCGCACTCGCTGGAAGTGCGATTGCCCTTCCTCAACCACGACCTGGCCGCGTTCGCGGCGCGCCTGCCACGCGCGGCGCTCTTCACCACCCGGCGCTCGAAACCGCTGTTGAAGCGGGTGGCGGCGAGATACCTGCCGACGGAGATCGTGCACCGTCCGAAGCAGGGCTTCGCCGCGCCGCTCGGCCGGTGGATTCGCGGGCCGTGGCGTGAGATGTTCCGCGCGGCGCTCACGGGCAAGGGCGGCGGCTCGCTGCCGCCCGGTTTCAACCGATCATTCGTGGCGCGGATGGTGGAAGAGCACCTTGCCCTGCGAGCCGACCACGGCGAGCGGCTCTACGCGCTGTACGTGCTGGCGCGGTGGTGGCAGGCACGCCCGGAAGCGCTGGCCGGTTGGCGGGGCGGTTGATTAAGAACCTGTTTCAGCAGGTCATTCGGTCTGCAGACGGCTGCGATGGCCAGGAACATCGTCGCGGCGAAACGTCGTATTGATCTCCGAAATACTGCCGTTTCGCCGCTCCTCGTTCCCGGCCCTCTCGCTCGTCCGCCGCCGACGAAGCACCTACTGAAATAGGTTCTAAGCGCGGGCGGGGCGTGCCGGATAAATGATAATGTCTGGATCACACTTGATTATAGTGATCGCATGATCCTCATGATCCGATTTTGATCGCATGTTTCGCAAGACCTGATACCGCCAGCACGAATTTTGTGAATTTCTTCAACTTTTTTTCCTCCTTGCACCATAAGGAGTTACAACAACGTCCGTCCTGGTTTTTCACGGATCGGCGCCGAATCATTTTGACATGATCTGCAACTAGCATAGAATCCCGTCCCCAAGGGGCGGATCGTTTTCGGGTGGCACCGGCGCGCGGCGCGTATTCAGAGCCGAGGTTCCGGTGGATGGCGCCTGGAAGCGTTCCGTGCCGGTTGGCAGTCCTCTGATTGGTTCTCAGTTCCCGCCGCTGGGCTTGGTGTGGTTGGCCCTGGTCATGACGGTGGGAAGATCGGTTCGCCGCGGACCGGACGGCAGTGCCGCCGTGGGGCGAGGGTGGGTCTGTTCGTCCGGAGGGACGGCGCCATGGCGCGCCGCAGGTCCGCGGAGGTGATCCTTCCTAACTTCCTCCCTTTCCCATCCAAACTCCTCGCTCTGGGGAGCGCGTCGCGTCTCTGGCGCGACGCGCTCCCCTCCTCACCTTCGCGCCTGGGCCGACCGATAAAATTCCGTTTTCCGCTGCAAGGAACGCCGCCAAGGGGTAAATATCGCGGCGGCGAAAGGCTCGCGTCACGGGGTGAGGCGCGGTCTGGGCGCGCGCGAGCGCCGGACAGGGGCCGTGCTGCTGACCGGGTATGATCATGGCGTGCGCTGGCGCGTTGCTGTTGCGTTTGCCCGGCACGGGCGAGGGGAGCCTGTGGTGGGCGTGGACGCTCCTGTGGGCGTTCGCGCTTTTCAACGTGCTGATGGTCACCGCCGGCCTGCTGGTCTACGCCGAGCGGAAGGTGTGCGCCCGCATCCAGAACCGTATCGGGCCGAACCGGGTGGGGCCGGCCGGGATTCTCCAGTGGATCGCCGACGCGGTGAAACTCTTCCTGAAGGAAGACATCGTGCCGGACCACGTGAACCGGTTCTTCTACATCGTGGGGCCGTTCATGGCCTTTTTCCCCGGCATGGTGGTGTTCGGGGTGATGCCGTTCGGAACCGCGAACACGGCGGACCCCGGGGCCGCGTTCGCCCTGGCGTCGCTCGACGTCGGGCTGGTGTTCGTGGTGGCGCTCACCTCCATCGCGGTGTACGGCGTCGCGTACGGCGGGTGGGCTTCCAACAATAAGTTCTCCCTGCTGGGCGGGTTGCGCTCGTCGGCGCAACTGATCTCGTACGAGATTCCGATGGGGTTGGCGCTGATCTCTTTGATCATGTCGGCGGGATCGCTCTCGCTGCCGGAGATCGTCACGCAGCAGCAGGGGACGTTCCTGGGCTTCCTGCCGAACTGGTACTGTTTCCACCAGCCGGTCGCCTTCCTGATTTTCTGGGTGTGCGCGTTCGCGGAGGGGAACCGGCTGCCCTTCGATTTGCCGGAGGCTGAGCCGGAGTTGGTGGGCGGGTACCACACCGAGTATTCGTCGATGAAGTTCGGGATGTTCTTCCTGGGGGAGTACGCGGCCCTGGCCTCGATGGCCGCGTTCGTGGTCACGCTCTTCCTGGGCGGCTGGGCGCTGCCCTACGGTGTTGAAGCCATGCTCACCCCCGGTTGGCAGACGGCCGCGGCCACGGTGGGTTGCTTCCTGGTGAAATGGGCGCTGTTGCTGTTCGTGTACCTGTGGGTGCGCTGGACGCTGCCGCGGTTCCGGTACGACCAGTTGATGCGCCTGGGGTGGAAGGGGTTGCTGCCGCTGGCGCTGGCGAACATTTTCGTGACGGGGGTTCTGGCGGTGCGATAGGCGGCGGGCGACGGCGACCGCGGCGGGGTGGACGGACGGGAGCGCGCTGGGGTCACGGGACATGGATTTTCTGGACGTTCTGTTCCTGGGCTGCGCCGCCTTGGCCGTCGTGCTGGCGGTGTTGACCGTGAGCGTGCGCAACGCGGTGACGGCCGCGTTCACGCTGGTGGCGATGTTCTTCCCGGTGGCGGCGATCTTTCTGGCGCTCTCGGCCACGTTCCTGGCGGTGATCCAGGTGCTGGTGTACGCGGGGGCGATCATGGTGTTGTTCACGTTCGTCATCATGATGATCAACCCGCGGCGGGAAGAGGCGGTGGAGCCGAAAGAGCCGGATTTCCGGTTGGCGGCCGCGGTCTTCGCGGCCCTTTTTTTCCTGGCGACGACGCACGCGGTGACCACGTACGCGCTGTCGGACGACTACGAGACCGCGGCGCCGGCTCCGGCGGGCGAAGCCGGCGCGAGTGGTGGAGCGAAGGCGGCCGCGCCCGCTCCCGCGCCGGCGGCGAAGGTTGACGGGAAGTGGGGCGGGCCGAAGGAGATCGGCGAGGCGCTGTTCAACCGCGACCAGGGGTTCACGTTCCAGTTCGAGGCCGTGTCGGTGCTGATCCTGGTCGCCGCAGTCGGGGCGGTGGTTCTGGCGAAGCGGCGGTTGTGAGGGTCGGGGGTCGGGAACTGGAGCGCGTCGTCGGCTGACAACTGACCACTAACAACTTCTCTCGGGGGTCGGGGTTGGGAGGGCGGTGATGGTTTCGGCGATGTTGCTGCACCAGGTCTTCACGTTGGAGAACACGCTGCTGCTGGCGGCGTTGTTGTTTTCGATTGGGGCATACGGGGTGCTGACGCGGCGCAACCTGCTCACGGTGCTGATGTCGCTGGAGATCATGTTGAACGCGGTGAACCTGGTGCTGGTGGCGTTCAACTCGTTCCAGTGGTCGGCGCGGCCGGCGTTCGAGATTCAGGCGCGGACCGGGGGCCAGGTGTTCGTGATGATGATCATCGCCGTCGCGGCCGCGGAGGCGGCCGTGGGGCTGGCCATCCTGGTGACGCTGTTCCGGAAGAAACAGTCGGTGGACACGCGGGACTTCCAGCGGTTGCAGGGGTAGCAGCCCGTTCAGGACGGGCGCGGCGCGAGCCATGAGCGACGGTATCCACAACTTGCTTTACCTCATTCCGCTGCTGCCGCTGCTGGGGTTCGCGGTGAACGGGATGTTCGGCGCGCGGCTCGGCGCGCGGGCCGCCGGGTGGCTGGCGTGCGGGGCGGTTGGGGCCTCGTTCGTGTTGTCGTGCGCGGTGCTGGCGCGCATGACGCGCGAGGCGCCGCGGGACGCCGCCGGGCGTCCGCTGGAGATCGACGCGCTGCGGGAGCCGTTCTTCTACGGGGCCGACGGCGCCAGCCTCATGCCCGCCGACCAGCGGCGGCTGATCAACGCCGACGGGTCGCCCTTTCCGCGTCCGCCGCGGGAGGGGGCGCGCGGGCAGATTCCGCTGGCGCGGTTGAAACAGATCGAGTTCGTGGACGGCGACGGCGGGGCCTTGCTGTTCACGCCGGACCAGGCGCTGGTGGGGGCCGAGACGGCGGGCATTTCGGAAGCCGAGCGGCTGGAGCGGGCGAGCGATCTCGCCCAGAAACCGGTGTTCGTCTCGGCGCTGCGGCAACCGTTGTGGATCTGGTTTTCAGCCGGGGGATGGGAGGTGTCGTTCGGGCTGTTCGCCGACCGCCTGACGGCCGTGATGCTGCTGGTGGTGACGGGAGTGGGGTTTCTGATCCACGTCTACTCGACGGGGTACATGGCGGGGGATCCGGGGGTGGCGCGGTTCTTCGCCTATCTGAACCTGTTCTGCGCGGCGATGCTGATCCTGGTGCTGGGCGACGGGCTGCCGCTGCTGTTCATGGGGTGGGAGGGGGTGGGGCTGTGCTCGTACCTGTTGATCGGGTTCTGGTACGGCGATTTGAAGAACTGCGACGCGGGGCGGAAGGCGTTCATCGTGAACCGGGTGGGCGACGCCGGCTTCGTGCTGGGGATGTTCCTGCTGGTGGGGCTGATGTTCGACACGGAGGCGGGGCGGGTGTCGCTGTCGTTCGACGCTTTGCGGGAGTGGGTGCGGGGGCCTTCATGGTCGCCGGGGGCGGGGGGCGCGGCCGCGGCGCTCGCCGGGCGGACACTTTTGGGCGCGCCGGCGCTGACGCTGGCCGCGCTGTTGCTGTTCGTGGGGGCGACGGGGAAGTCGGCGCAGGTTCCGCTGTACGTCTGGCTGCCGGACGCGATGGCCGGGCCGACGCCGGTGTCGGCGCTGATCCACGCGGCGACGATGGTGACGGCGGGGGTGTACATGGTGGCGCGGATGAACTTCCTGTTCAATTGGGAGGTGGCGCCCGGCGCGATGGCGGTGATGCTGGCGGTGGGGGCGTTCACGGCGCTGTGGGCCGGGCTGATCGCGTTGTCGCAGTTCGACATCAAGCGGGTGCTGGCCTATTCGACGATCTCCCAACTGGGGTACATGTTCGTGGGGGTGGGCGCGGGGGCCTACGCGGCGGGGGTTTTCCACCTGATGACGCACGCCTTCTTCAAGGCGCTGCTCTTCCTGGGGGCGGGGT
>JACQVU010000478.1 GCA_016209585.1 Planctomycetota bacterium | reverse complement strand
ACCCCTACTACCCCCAGCCCCCATGTTCGACCGCTTCAAGCAGAATCTCGCCCGGATCGGGAAGTTGTTGAAGGGCATGTCCCGCGGCCAGCAGTTGGCCGTGGGGGCGCTGGCGGTCACGCTGCTGCTGGTCATCCTGGTGATGGCGGGGGGTAAGGGCGGCGGGGAGAAGAAGCAGTTGTTCTCGCGGCGGCTCAACCGGGAAGAGGCGGCGAAAGTGATCTCGGCGCTGAAAACGCAGGACATCCCGTTGGACAACTCCGACGAGGGGCAGATCCTGATCAGCGTGGCCGACAAGGACCGCGCCTACAAGGCGTTGGCGGAGAACGAGGCGTTTCCGAAGGAAGCGCGGTTCATGGACTGGCTGTGGACGGTGAACCTCTCCGACACCGAGAAGCAGCGGGACGCCAAGATCGCGGAGTCGCGCGCGCGCTTTCTCAAGCACGAAATCGAGCTGCTGGAGATGATCGACGAGGCGCACGTGAGCATCGTGGAGAAGACGGAGAGCGTGTTTTCCTCCAAGGTGCGTCCCGCGAAGGCCACGGTGATCGTGAAGTTGCACCCGGCCCAGCGGCTGACCGACCAGAACGTGCGCACCATCGCCAACCTGGTGGCCGGCTCGATCGACACGCTGGACCCGGACAAGGTGGTGGTGGCCGACACCACCGGCCGCTGGTACCGGCACGCCTTCGCGGACCCGAAGTTCGGGATGATCGAAAATCGCGTGCAGTTGGAGGAGGAGAAGAGCCGGCAGATCTCCCAGCGGTTGATGGAACATTTCATGCCCGCCCTGTTCAAGGACGTGCGGGTGTCGGTCGCGGTGGAACTGGACCTGGGCGAGAAGAAGACCACGGAGACGCTGATCGACCCCGACAAGAGCGCCCCGATCACCGAAGAGAGCCGCAAAGAGACTGAGACCAACGTGCACAAGGCCAGCGAGGCCGGCTCCACGCCCAACGTGGCTGAAACCCCGCGCGCGCCGGAGAGCACGGACTCCAGCCGCACGCTGGACGAGAAGCGCATCGAGAAGGAGAACAGCAAGACGGTGAACCAGACGGTGAAGGCCGTGGGCGACATCAAGATGCTGCACGTGGCCCTCACCGTCCCGATGGACGAGTTGTTGCAGAAGCAGTGGATCTACAACGTCGCCGACGCCGCCAGCCCCGGCGGGAAGAAAACGGTGACGCTGTCCGGGCTGGCGCCCGGAACCAAGCCCACCGACGCCGACGCCGACCTGCGGGTGAAGGCGCTGGAGGAGATCGTGCGCAACGCCGTGGGCATCACCGCCAACCAGATGGACCAGTTGACCATCGCCGCCACGGAGTTCACGCCCCCCACCATTCCGGAAGAGGCGAGCCTGCTCGGCTCCATCATGGGGGGGCAGAACCTGGGCACGTGGGTGCTGGTGGCGGTTTCCCTGGTGGCGCTGGGCGTGCTCTGGACAATGGTGCGACGCGCGCAACCCAAGCCGGTCGAAGAACTGCTGCGCGAGGGGGCGCTGGGCGGGGCGGCCGAGATCGCCGGCGCCGGGGCGCGCGGCGCGCCGCTGGAATTCGCGCCCCCGGAGGTCCCGGCCGAACTGGCGCAGGCGAACTGGACCAAAGAGCAGGTCGTGCAGTTCATCAACCGCGACCCCAAGGCCGCCGCCAACCTCGTCAAGCGGTGGCGTATGACCGCCGAGAAGGCCACCTGAGACCGAATAGCCGCGCTGGCGCCGCTCCCGCGTGGCGGGTAGAATCCTTTTTCTATGGCCAAAGACAAGTCCGGCGGCGAGGAACTGGGCGGCATCCGCAAGGCGGCGATCTTTTTCGTGTCGCTGGACCCTGATTCCGCCGCCAAGGTGATGGCGGAACTGGACCCGGCCACGATCGAGGAAGTGTCGAAGGAGATCGCGCGCCTGCGCACGGTGGAAAAAGACGCGCGCGACGACGTCTTCAAGGAGTTCTACAACCTCCACATCGCGCAGTCCTACATCAACGAGGGCGGGGTGGAGTACGCCCGCATCCTCCTGCGCAACTCCCTTCCGCCCGACAAGGCTGACGCCTTGATCCATGTGCTGGATAAGTCGATCCAGCCGGACGCCTTCACCTTCCTGCGCAACGCCAAGGCTGAGGCCATCGTCAGTTTCATCAAGGATGAGCATCCCCAGACGATCGCGCTCATCATGACCCACCTCTCCCACGCGCAGGCCGCGCAACTGCTGGCGAAACTGCCGCAGAAATCGCAACTGGAGGTGGTGAAACGGGTCGCCGGCCTCTCTCAGACCAACCCGGAGATCATCCGCCAGGTTGAAGAGGCGCTGAAGGAACGCATCGGCGACGCCCTCAGCGCCCCGGTCGAGGAGGTTGACGGCGTCAAGTCCGCCGCCGACATCCTCAAGACCGTCCCCGACCGGGCCATCGAGCGCGCCGTGCTGGAAGCCCTTGAAGAAGAAGACCCCGAACTCGCCGACAAGATCAGGAAACTGATGTTCGTCTTCGACGACATCCTCCTGGTCAACGACAAGGGCATCCAGAACGTGATGAAAGAGGTCGACCCGGAGGAATTGGCCACCGCCCTCAAGAACGCCAACGACGAACTGAAAGACAAGTTCTTCAAGAACATGTCCTCCCGCGCCGCGGACATCCTGAAGGAAGACATGGAGTTCATGGGGCCGGTCCGCGCCGCCGACGTGGAGTCCGCCCAGGCCGCCATCATCGACGTCGTGCGCCGGCTCGAAGAACAGGGCGACCTCATCATCGAAGGCCGCAACACCTGATGTCCCGCGTCATCAAGGGGCGCTCTTCCACCGGCGAAATGGTCGCCTTCAACCTCCCGCGGGTGGAGGAGGAGGCCGAGCGCATCATCGCCGAAGCCCGCGCCAAGGCCGAGGGATTCCACCGCGACGCCAAACTCGAGGTCGAGCGCCTGAAAGAAGAAGTGGTTCGCTTCAACCGCGACGTCGGCCAGAAACAGGGCTTCGAGGTCGGACACCGCGAGGGGCTTGAACTCGGAAAGAAAAACGGCGCCGAACGCGCCTACGCCGAGACCCGCCAGCGCCTGGACCAGCAGGTCGCCCCGCTGAAGGAAACCCTGGCTACCCTGGTGAAATCGTTCGAACAGCACCACCGGGAACTGAAGGTGGCCGCCGAAGAAGACCTCCTCAAACTGGCCCTCGCCATCGCCGAGAAAGTGGTGATGCTGAAAGTCGTCGCCGATTCCGAGGCGCTGCGCGCCAACCTCTCGCGCGCCGTCGGCCTGGTGCTCGACAAGAGCAGCATGGAGATCGTCATTCACCCCGACGACGAGGCGGCCGTGCACGAACACCTTCCCGACCTCGCCCGCGCCTTCCAGGACCTCGGCCAGGTCTCCCTCCGGCCCAGTGACGAAGTCTCCCGCGGCGGCTGCGTCATCCGCACCAAGGTGGGGGAGATCGACGCCCGCATTCAGACCCAGATCGAGACCATCGCCGCCGAACTCCTGGGCGTGGCGGCGCCGCACGGCGACGTGGTCGCGGCCGCGGGGTCCGCCGCTTCAGCCGCGGGTCCGCGTCCCGCTGGTCCGGAGCCGGCGGCGGGCCGCCAGACCGCGCGCCAGTCCGCCCCAACCGCCGCCCCGGCCGGCGTCGCCGGGGCCACCCCCGCCCGACCGGCGGCCGCGCGGGTCTGATCCACGGCTGGCGGGGAACGCCAGCGGTCGCGCGGGGCATCCACCGGCCAACCGGTCGATTGAGGGGCGCCGGCCATGAGCACGCTCACCTTCAGTTTCCAGAAGCAGATCGAGAAGTTGAAGGAAGTCACGCCGCTGCGCGTGTCGGGCCAGGTTTCGCGGATCGTGGGCCTGATGGTGGAGTGCGAGGGGCTTTCCGTCCCCGTGGGCGCGTTGTGCGAGGTCCGCTGCCGCGAGAGCGGGCGCCACGTGGAGGCCGAAGTGGTCGGCTTCCACGAAGAGCGCGCGCTGCTCATGCCCTACGGCACGGTGCGCGGCATCGCGCGGTACGACCGGGTGCGCCTCGTCCAGCGATCCCAGAAGGTCGGCGTCGGCCCGGCGTTGCTCGGCCGCGTGATCGACGGCCGCGGCCGTCCCATCGACGGCAAGGGGCTGGTGGTCGCCTCCGAGTACTATCCCATCTTCGGTGAGGCGCCCGAGGCGCTCTCCCGCCGCCGGGTGAAAGAGCCGTTTTCGTCGGGCATCAAGACCATCGACGGGCTTTTCACGCTCGGCGTTGGCCAGCGCGTGGGCATCTTCTCCGGCTCCGGCGTGGGCAAGTCCATGCTCATGGGCATGATCGCCCGCAACTGCGCCGCCGACGTGGCGGTCATCGCCCTGGT
>JACQVU010000032.1 GCA_016209585.1 Planctomycetota bacterium | reverse complement strand
GTATGGTTGAAGCGTTCCGGAACTTCATCGGCGTGCGGTGGGTGGCGGGGGAGTCGGGCAGGCTGTTCGACGACACCAACCCGGCTGACGCGAGCGACGTGATCGGCCGTTTCCCGTTGTCGGGGACGGGTGACGTCGATGCCGCGGTGGCCGCGGCACGGGCCGCGCTGCCGCGCTGGCGCGCGATGCCCGCGCCGGCGCGGGGGGAGATTCTGTTCCGCGCCGGGGCGCTGCTGGCGGAGCGCAAGGAGATCGTGGCGCGTCTGATGACGCGGGAGATGGGCAAGGTGGTGCGGGAGGCGCGCGGCGACGTGCAGGAGGCCATCGACCAGGCCTACCTCTCGGGCGGCGAGGGCCGGCGGCTGCACGGCCAGACCGCGCCGTGCGAGTTGCCGAACAAACTGGGCTACACGGTGCGCGTTCCCGTGGGGGTCTGCGCGTTGATCACGCCGTGGAACTTCCCGGTGGCGATCCCGGCGTGGAAGGCGTTTCCGGCGCTTATCTGCGGGAACACGGTGGTCTTGAAGCCGGCGGAGGACGCGCCGGCGTGCGCCTCGAAGTTCGTGGAGGTTCTGGCCGAGGCCGGCGTGCCGGAAGGGGTGGTCAATCTGGCGCACGGGCGGGGCGAGGAGGCCGGGGCGGCGCTGGTGTCGCACGCCGGGGTAGACCTGGTGTCGTTCACCGGCTCGCGGGAGGTGGGGGCCGCCGTGGCGGCGGAGTGCGGGCGGACGTTGAAGAACGTCTCGCTGGAACTGGGAGGCAAGAACGCCGCCATCGTCATGCCCGACGCCGACCTGGAACTGGCCGCCGACGGCGTCCTCTGGGGCGCCTTCGGCACCACCGGCCAGCGCTGCACTGCCACCAGCCGGCTGCTGGCGCATGAGCGGATCGCGGCGGCGTTCGTCAAGCGCCTGGTGAAGCGGGCCGAGGCGCTGGTGGTGGGCAACGGTCTGGACGCGCGGGTGGAGGTGGGGCCGCTGGTCAACCGCGAGCAGTTGTCGCGGGTGGAACGCATGGTGAAGGCCGCCGTGCGCCAGGGCGCGCGCGTGGCCACCGGCGGGCGGGCGCTGGCGGCCGGCGAGCACCGGCGGGGCCACTTCTACGCGCCGACCCTCCTGACTTCAGTGACGCCCCGGATGCGGCTGTTCCGCGAGGAAGTGTTCGGGCCGGTGCTGGCGGTGACCACGTTCCGCGACTACGACGAGGCCGTGGCGCTGCACAACGATTGCGAGTATGGCCTGTCGTCGGCGATCTACACGCGCGACGTGAACGTGGCCCATCGGGCGGCGCGCGACCTGGAGGCCGGCATCACCTACGTCAACGGGCCGACCATCGGCGCGGAGGTGCAGTTCCCCTTCGGCGGCGTTAAGAACACGGGCAATGGCCACCGCGAGGCCGGCCAGAGCGCGCTCGACATCTTCAGCGAATGGAAGACCGTGTACGTCGACTTCTCCGGCCGCTTGCAGCGCGCCCAGATCGACACCGCGCGGGTCGTGGGCGGCGGCGCGGCGAAACAGCCATGAGCGACGAGGCGAGTCCGCCGCTCCGCGATCCGCCGTTCGGCGCGTTGCCGCTCGAAATTGAGGTCAAGCACCGCAAGCGCATTGATCCGCTGGAGGACACGCGCGGCCTGCGCGCCTTCCTGGAAAAGGTGGTGTACAACGCCCCCTTCGGATTGCTCGTGACGCTGGAAGACGATGTGACGGTATCGGACCCGCGCATTCTTCCGATCTCGCTCTCCTCGTTTCTCTGGATCAGGTGACGCCGGCGTGGCCGCGCGTTCTCGGCCGCGGAAGGTCTGGGTCACACGAGGTTGGCCAGCGCCACCATGGCCGCGTTGAAGGCCACGTGCGCCGCCACCACGCACCAGAGGCTGCCGGTCCGATCATACAAGATGCCCAGCAGCACTCCCAGCGGCCACACCGGCGCGGCCTGCGGCCACCCGTGAATGAACGCGAACGCCCCGCCGCTTAAAAGGGCCGCGGGCCACGCGCCCAGCCTCCACGAGAGGGCGGCGTGCAGCACGCCGCGAAAGAGGAACTCCTCGAACAGCGGCGCCACGACCACGGCCGAGAAGAGCATCACCAGCCAGCGCCCGGTGCCCAGGCCGCGGGTCAGTTCCACCAGGCCGGGCTGGGTTTCCCAGACGCCGCCGGCGTCGATGGCCGTGCGCGCGGCCAGCGGCGCGCTGAACAGCGCGGTGAACAGGAAGGCCGCGGCCCCCGCCACCACGCCCACGGCCAGCAGCCGGGGGCCAGCCGCGCGCAGGCCGAGCGGGTCGCGCGCGCGCGGGTCTTGTCCGCCGGGGAGGGCCGCGTCTCCGGGAGCGGCGGCCAACAGGGGCCACCACCGAGCGCGCCGGTCGGCGGAAAGCCACCAGACGCCGGCCGCGAACAGCAACATTTTGACAAGGGTGTCGACGATGACGCGGGGAAGGAGGTCGCGCTGACCGGGGGCCGCCAGTTCGAACAGCGCGCGCGCGCCGAGGCTCGCCGCCGCGAAGATCGCCGCCGGCTCCAGCAGCCCCCACCCGACTTGGCGCGGCGGCCGTCGCGTCGTGGCGAAGACCACCGTGGCCCCCGCCAGCACCCCGCCGCATAACCCGGCCGCCCAGTAGCGCCGCAAGACGGCGTCAGCCTCGGCGCGGACCTCGGCCTGCGTCATCCGCTTTTCGCCCGTCGCGGCCGGCGGGTTTTCGGCGGCGGCCAGGAGCGGCGCCAGGAGGCCGAAACACAAGGCGAACAGCGCCACCATAATCAGTTGTCAGTGATCAGTTGTCAGTTGTCAGGCAGAGTGCGCTCAGGTGGCCTCCTATACCGACGAGAAGCGCCTGTCCCTCGCGGAGAAACAGCCGGCGCCCGGACACCGCTGACAACCGGTCCCGCGCGAACGGCCTACCGAAACAGGCGCTAGCGGCGCGGCTCGAAAACCGGGAACACGTCGCGCAGGCTGCCGAAACGGACGCGGGGATATGCCTTCTTTTCTTCGCCGGCCTTGACGCCGATGACTTCGAAGACCGTGACGCGGCCCTCCTCATACGGCGCGACGACGGCGACGCGCCCTTTCTCCTGCGCCGCGATATGGTCGCGGTCCACCACCGTCACCTGCACGTCGGCATAGCCCGACATCTTCATCCAGCCGCGAATCATGGCGCCGTACCCGTGGCCCAGCGAGAGCGAGATGGAACCCAGCGCCAGGCCGCCCACCAGGATGATGGCGGTGAGCGCCGCGGCCGGCCGGGAGGCCGTCTCCGCCAGCGCGCCGAAGAGGGCGAAGACGAGCGCGAAGGCGATGCCCACGCCGAAGATGTAAACGCCCGCGGAGGCCAGTTGGTTGAAGCCCCCGAGGTCGTCGCGCGCGCCGATCTCCGCCAGCGCGCCGATCCGATCGTTGGCCGACTGCGCCACGAACAGCGGCGCTTCCTGCGCGTCGAGCACGTTGATGGTGAGGATCACCGCCGCCCCCAGCGCCGCGAGGAAGACCACCAGCGAACGCTTGCGCGACACCTTCCGCGCCGCGCCGAACAGCGCCGTGATGAAGCCGATCAACGTCAGGATCACCAGGAACGTCCCGCCCCGCGCCGCGAACCCGAACAGGTGGCGCTCGCCCGCGGTGAACCAGGGCGTCAGAATGCCCACCAGCATGCCCAGCGCGCCGAACGCGGCCAGCGAGTGGTGGAACCGCCGCACGTAACAGAGTTTCTCCAGTTTCTCCTTCGGCCAGGAGGCGTAGTTACCGCCGCCGATGAGACCGGAAAAGACCCCCGTTCCCACCTTGGCGAAGCCGGTGGGCTGATGGCAGCCCTGGCAGATCGCCCGGTCGGGGTCCTGCGCCACGCCGCAATGGGGGCAGAAGAGAACCGCCGGCTTCTCCTCGGCGGTTCCGCCACCGGGGTCGGAGGTTTTCACCCCGAGCAGCCGCGCGATGGCGCTCTTTTCCTTACGCATGGTCTCGGGGAAGAGCGACGAGATCTCCGGCACCTCGTACGCGAACTTCCATTCCGAGAAGCCGTGCCGCCATACGTAGTGGCCGGGCTTCAACTTGCCCTGGCTGATGTAGTTCTGCACGGCCTGGAGATTGACCGGACCGACCCGCTGCGACGCCCAGGAGAGATACCAGATGGCGTCTTCCGTCATCCGCTCCCGCTTGCGCACCTCCTCCGTGCGGCTGGCGCGCAGATTGGAGACGGCTCGCCCCGCGCTGGAGGCCGACTCGCGCAACCGGGCGCGCTCGGTGTCGCGCGCTTCCTCGGCCTCGTCCTCCCGCCCCCGCTCGCGGAGGCGGCGGCGAGACTCGCCCTCGCGCTCGTCCGTCAGGTCCAGTTCGATGTCGTCGTCGCGGCGGCGCTCCACGGCCACGTCGCGGGTGTCGTCGTCGCGCAACGACCGGCGGCGGGGGCGGTCGCGGTCTTCGTCGCGGTCATCGTCGGCGAGCCGCCGGCGGGCCGAATCGCGGCCCGCGGGCCGGGCGCGATCGGCATCGCGGTCCCGGTCGCGGTCGCGATCCCGTGCCCGCGGGCGATCCCGGTCGTCGTCGTCGCGGTCCCGCTCACGCTCCCGCCGGCGCGACGGCCGGTCGCGATCCCGCTCATCGTCTCCGTGGCGGCGAATCTGGATGGTCATCTGGCTACCACTCCCGCTTCACTTCATAGGCATGGCTACGCTTTTTCACCACGCGAAGTTCGCGGATTTCGTCGAACAACTCCGTCTTCTTCACGACCTCCATCCCCTCGATCACGCGCCCGAACACGATGTGCGACGACGCCGCGCCGTCGAGATGCCGGCAGTCGCCGCGCGTGATGAAGGCCTGCGAGCCGGAGGGCGAGAGGTCGCCCGACGCGGCCATCGCCAACCGCCCACCCTCTGGGCCGTGCCGGCGCCAGGAAAACTCCCTGGCCAGGGAGTGCGGCAACCCTTCCTTCCCCGAGCCCGACTTGTCGCCGAACTGCACCATCTTCGGCGCCCCCTTGCCGATGTCGGCGTCGGTGGCGCCTTCATACTTCTTCAACACCTCTTTGTACCGCTCGCCGTCGGCGCGGTGGAACATGACGCCCTGGTAGAAACTCCCCGGCGCGTCGCTGTCCACGTCTTGGTGTTCGGCGAGCCGGAGGAAGTTGGCCACGGCGTTGGGGGCTTCGTCTTCGAACAACTCCAGCACGATCTTCCCGCGGTTCGTCGTCATCTCCACCACCGGCAATATCAGGAAGTCGCGGATGCGGGCGAGTTCCCCCGCCAGCCGCTCGCGCTCCGCGGGGTCAGCCGCGTTCTGCACGGCGTCGTCGCTGACGTACTCCACCTCCCGCCGTTTCTCCGGCTCCAGCACCACGAACGCCTGCACGATCTTTTCCCCGGGCGACGGCGGCCCGGTGAACCCCTCGATGAACCGCCCGAAAAAGAGGTAGTTGCGGAAATAGTGCTCCTGCCAGGTGGTCTTCTCGAACGCGATGAACTCGCGGCCGCCCAGCGCCATCACGGAACGGGCCACCGCCACCGCGCCGGCCTCGAACTTGGGCGGCGCGGGGCGAGGCTGGTCGGGAACGACGAACCGCGCCGACGGCGCCATTTTCGCGCGCGGCGGCCAGCGGTCCACGGCCTCTTTCGGGCCGCTGAGCGGAGCGGTCTCCAGGGTGACCTTGGCTTGGCTCTCGCCCACCACGTCAACGGCGTCGCCAGCCTCGAAAGGCTCACCGAAGCGCGAGGCCACGGCCTCCCGCATCGGTTGCGACTCCGCGCCCGACGGCGCGGCGCGCGCCACGACCTGGTAGCGGTCGAAAAACGACTTTCCGTCCAGCCCGCCGGTCCGCGCCAAGTCAAGGAACCAAGCCGCCGCGCGGGGGTAGCCGGCCTCGTCCACCTCCAGGATGAGCGTCGCGCCGCCGGTGGTCAGAAGTGCCACCTGCGGCCTCTGGCCGGCGAGGGCCACCGGATCGGGCGCCGCCTTCATCTTCTGGTCACGCGCCAACACCGTCAGCCCGGCCGACTCCTTCTGCGTCAGCCATTCGAGGCTTTCGTGGGCGCGGGCGGCCAGACGGGTGGCCTGGGCGCGCAGGGGATCGTCTTTTTTCAGGCGCTCCGACATGAGCGCCGGGGACTCCAGCACCGCGATGGCGGCGCGCAGCCGCTCGGCGTTGGCCTTGGCGTCGCCGGGGGCGAGCGCTTCCTGCAGTTCCCGGCCGTACCAGAGGGCGATGTAGGGTTCGCCCGGCGCGCCCTTGGACTCGAGGTAGAGACGCTCGATCTCCGCCAGCGTCCGGCGGCGGGTCTCTTCCGAGACCTGGTCTGGCGACCGGCGCGCGGCCGCGCCGGCGGGCTTCTGGTTCTCTTCTTCGAGGCGCTTCGTCACCGCGGCCCGCCCGACGTCGGCTTTGGTGATCACCTCACTCGATGCGTCCGGACGCCCTTGCGCCGCGATCACCAGCGCGACGCCCCCCAGAAGCCCCAGCACCAGCAGGCCCAGCAGCAGCGCGGGGTGATCCTTCGCCCAGGTCCAGATTCGAGCGATCACCCGCTCCACGGGATCGCTCGCCGCCTGCGGCACGCCGGCCGCTCCGCCCGTTCCGCCAGTCCCGCCCGCCCCACCGCGCCGCCGCGGCTCGGCGGCCGGCGCCGGTTTCGATGCTGTCTTCTCCGCCATGAGCCGTCCTACCCGTGGGCCGCGCCCGGTTTCGCCGCCCCGGCGGCGGCCGACGCCCCGTCCTCAGCCGACGGCGTCGCGGCGCGCCGCTCGACCGGCGGGTTGAGGTGGATTTCCACCGTGACGCGATACTCGCCGACGGAGACGTACTTGCGCGCCAAGGCGATCAGACAGTAGTCGCCGCGTTCGTGGAAGAAGTCGTAGTGATAGTCGTGTTCCGCTTCCTTCACCCCCTCGGTGATCCACCCCCGCGCCGCCATCTCCTTCTTGTAGAAGGCGGCGGTCTCTTCGATCGACATCTCGCTGACCATGAAGTAATGGCCATACCGGAACCCCTGCACCGGAGGCGGCGCCCAGTTCTTCCAGGAGTCGATGTCTTTCTCGTCGTCCAGCACGCGGATCTTCTCATGCGCGGGGAGACTCGGCTCCCACACCACCATGTTCTTGAGCCGCGCGGGAGGATACAACTCAATGTAATAGAGTTCCTCCCCCTCAAACACCTTGTACCCTTCCGCGCCGATGCAGCCGGTGAGCGCCGCCGCCAGGAGAATGTCCAGCGCCCGCCACGCCAGAAGGCCAGCCCGCGCTGAAAGGAACCGCGCCGTCGAACGAGTGTTCCGCCCCATGCCGCCCCTCGTGTTGTTCCGCGATCGCCTCCGGTCTCCCGGCCGCGCCGGCGGCCAACCCGGCCGCCAAAAGAGCGATTATCTTAGGCTTCCTCGCGCGAGATACAAACGGAAAACGGGCGGCCGGGGAGGGGCTTGTTGGAACTCACGATGGCACGGCGATCCCAATACCGCAGAAGGCGCTGGTTCGCGCGGCGCGGGTCGTGACACGCGCGCCGAACATCCCACCCCTCCCAGCCACGGATCGGCGATGAAACACCTGGGCGCCAAGGCCGCCAGGAGACGCTATTCCCCGCCCAGCAACTCCCGCCACGAACGCGCCCGCAGGACCTTGCGCGCCAGCAGCCGCAGGCGGCGGTGATCGTCAATGGCGTTCAGCGCCCGGCGTACGCCGGCGGCGGGCTTCCCCAGGCGCTCTTCGCCGAGCGTCAG
Source organism: Planctomycetota bacterium (assembly GCA_016209585.1). Taxonomy (GTDB): domain Bacteria; phylum Planctomycetota; class UBA8742; order JACQVU01; family JACQVU01; genus JACQVU01. The sequence goes on along the minus strand of JACQVU010000032.1, from coordinate 15 downwards.
CACCATCTCGCGCGC
>JACQVU010000510.1 GCA_016209585.1 Planctomycetota bacterium | reverse complement strand
GCCGCGCGCACCTGCCCGCGCCGGCGCGGGCCGGCGCCGAAGACCGGCGACGCCGCGCCGCTCCGACTCTCGTGGCCGGCCTTCGCGCCCACCGCGTATCGGGAGGCCAAGCGGGCTTCGATCTCGCCCACGATGCGCGGGTAGTCGTATCGCGGAAGGTAGGGCGGAGAGGTCAACATTCCGTCCACCGACTCATCCGCCAGCGGCAACGCGCGGGCGTCGCCCGTGATCAGCGCGCCACGCGCCGCGAGCGGCCGGCGGCGATCTTCGGCCATCGCTCGCAGGACGGCCGCCAACCGCGCCGGCTCCGGCGGAGGGTCGCGGCGTGGCCGGCCGTCGCCCGACACGCCGCCCGCCAGGGCGAAGAGCGCGGCCGCGGCCAGCGCGGGGTGCGAGGCGGCGCGCAGCCAGGCGAAGTACTCGCCTTCGTCCGGCAGGCGACAGGCTGGCGGGGCGGGAAGGAAGCGCGCGGCGGCCAGGAAGGGCAGCGCGCGCGTGGCGTCGACCCCCACGGCCCGCCTGCCCAGCCGGGCGCATTCGATCACGAACGTGCCCGATCCGCTGAAGGGGTCAAGCAGCGGACGATCGCCGCCCGGCGACGCCTCATGCAGGAAGCGCCGAACCAGCGCCGGGGCGTAGCCCTGCCGGAAGGCGAGCCAGCGATGGTACGGCTCGTCGGCGGCGCCGACGTGGGTGACCTCGGCGGCCAGTTCAGGCCGCCAGCGGGCACGGGGATACCAGTGGCGTTCGAGCGCCTCGCGCTCTCGCGCGGCCTCGCGCTGGTGGAGCCGCACGTTGGTCTTGTGTCGTCCGCCGCGCACGGGTTTTCCTCTCTCAAAACCAACCGCCGCGCCCCGCGGCGCGTTGGATCACTGGGGGCGCGTGGCGACGTCGGGCCGGGCGCTCGCCCCTTCGCGGAGGTCATCAGTTTTCAGTTTTCCGTTTTCAGTTTTCAGTTATCAATCGTCATGGGCCGGGCGTCAATGGCCGGCACGCCGACACCGGGTGCTGACAATTGACGGCCGGTCGCGCACAACCGATAACTGAACGCCGACGGCCGCCCCGACCACCGAGGAAAGTGGTCAGTTGTCAGTTGTCAGCCGATGACGAGATCCGACGCCTGACAACTGATCACTGAAAACTGACGACTCTCCCCCGACCCCCCTTCGCGCCTTTCGCGCCTTTCGCGCCTTTCCCGCCTTGCCGAAGGCCCCCCTGACCCCCGACCCCCGGCCAATGCCCTTCTCTCCGCGACACGACGCGCCATCACGCCGCCACCACTCCACGCGATTCGCGGCTGGGGCCGCGGCTGCGGTGGTGGCATTGCTGCTCTTCGCGGTGGTCGCGGCGCGATCCCAGCAGCCGCCGGGGGGAAACCCGCCGGCGACCGCGCCGCCCGCCGGCACGATGCCCGCGCCGGCCGCGGTTCCCGAAGCGGCGGCCAGGGGCAACGTGGTGGTGCGGGCGTTCGACACGGAGTACGTGTTGCCGACGCTGCGGGTGGACATCGATCCGGCGCGGAGCGACGCCGAGGTCCTGCGGCCGGAGTCGCCGCTGGAGAACCCCGCGCGGCCCGTGCGGATGGGGGTCGGTTGGCGCGCGACGGTCAGCGAGTCGATCGTCGAGCGGCCGGTGGCGCGTTGTGAGGTGCGGTTCATCGATCGCAACGGCCTGGACCTTCCCGCTCCGGTCGCCGACCTGGACCTGGGCGACGTGACGCCCGGCCGGGACGAAACGCTGGCCTGGGACGGCGCCAAGGATTTTGGCGACTACGAGTTTACGATCGTCGTCATGCCCCGCGGAGGATCCGGGGCCTCAGCCCCCGTGACGCCCGACGCGGCGATCGCCCGGTCGCGTCCTCACCGCGTGCGGTTGGCGCCTTCAGCGGAGCGGGTGGCGCTGGATCGTTTCGAGATCACCGGGGTGTTCTCGCGCACGGAAACGCTCCTCTACGAGCGCGCCAAGCGTCGGTACTACCGCTTCACGCTGGAGGTGTCGTTCGAGGCGCGGCTGCGCGCGGGACTGACGCCGGCCGACGTTGAGGTCCGCTTCGAGCGCCGCGGCGAACGCGCCCTGGCCCCGCGCGAGACTCTCCCCGAACACCTGCAACGTTTTGACCCGGATCGCGACGCCGGCGCCGCCCTCAACACCGGCGTGAAGTGGCGGCTCGTCGAGCCTCTCTGGCCGCCCCCGGCGGGCGACGCGAGCGCGGCGGGCGCCGGTGGCGCGGTTGGCGCCGCTGCCACGGCTTCGCCGGCGCCGGTGACGTGGGATGGGCCGCTGGCGCGCGGGGTCGCGCGGTACGGCTACACGGTGGCGGCGGAGCATTTCCCGCTGCGCGACACCGCCGACCTCCGCCTGGTGGCGACCCGCCGCGGGCAGGAGCGCGTGGATCGGGTTTACTACGTGGCGCTGGAGTTCGCGTGCGCCGCGCCGGCCGACTTCGCCGAGGCGCCCGTCACGCTGCACCTGCCGGCCGCGCTGACGGCGCGCGCCGCGGAGACGGGGGGAATCGTGCCGCGCCGCGACCACCGTGAGGTGCGGCGATGAGCCGCCGTCCCCCCGGTTCGACGCGGCGGGGCGCGGTGGTCATACTGTTCTGCGCCGCGCTCGCGGGTTGCGCGGTGGAGGCTTCGCGGCCGACGCCGCCGGACCGCAGCCGGCCGATGGAGATCGCGCGGCTCCCGGCCGGCGCGGCGGATGCCCCGGCCTCGCGCGCCCAGGCGCTCGCGCGGCTCGCGGAGATCGAGGCTGGGCGGCCGGTCGAGCCGGGCTACCTCGCCACGCTGGACGGCTTCCTCCAGAAAGAGTTCCACCGCGCGCTGGAGCCTGCCGAGAAGATCGCCACCGGCGAGGCCCTGGCGCGCGCCGCGGTGCTGCGGGCGGACCGCGCCGGCGAGGCCGCATGGTACGAACGGTGCGCCGCCTTAGCGCGCCGCTCTTCCCCGGAACGCGAGCGGCTGGGCTACCTCACGGCGCGCGCCTACGCCCGCGCCGGGCGCGCGGCCGAGGCGCTGGACCTCTGTCTCCCGTCGCCGGCGCTCCAGCGCGAAGACCCGGAACTCGACCGCCTCTACACGCGACTGGCCGACGCCATCGCCGCGGGAGGCCCAACGCCGTGACGCACGATGTTCAATCTTCGGCGCCGGGCGATGGTCCAGGCGCGCCGGGCTATCCCGCGTTGCCGAAGGCGCGCCGCCGCGCCTGGCGCGCGCTTCAACGGAAGAAGGAACGGCGCGAGACCGGGCTGCTTCCCATAGAAGGCCGCCGCCTGTTCGCCGAGGCCGCGACGGCGGGCGCCGACGTGCGCGTGGTGGTGACCACCGCCGGCGCGCTCGCCGACGAGGGAACGCGCCGCGCCGTGGCCCAGATGGCCGCGCGTCCGGGCGTGGAGGTCTTCGCGGCGCGCGACTCGGAACTGGCCGAGTTGGCTGACACGGAGAGCCACCAGGGGGTCTGGGCCGCGTGCGCGATATCACCTCGCCCTCTCGGCGAACTGTTCGCCGAGGGCGCCCCAGTGGTCTTTCTGGCCGGCGCGGCCGATCCGGGCAACGCCGGCGCTATTCTCCGCTCGGCATGCGCCTTCGGTTTCCGGGGCGCGGCGGCGGGCGAAGGCACGGTTGAACTGACCTCGCCGAAGGTGGCGCGCGCTTCCGCCGGCGCCATTTTCCGGATGCGGCTGGCCGTGGAAGTCGCCGCGGCGGCAGCCGTACAACTTGCGCGAGAGGCCGACTACGCCATCTTTCTCGCGGCCACCCGCGGCGGCGCTGACCCCGGTGAAGTGGTGTTTCCGAGGCGGACGATGCTGGTCCTTTCGTCGGAAACCGGGCGTTCGGATCCAGCGTTTAGTCAAGCGACCAGGGTGACGATTCCAATGGTTGGGCCGGTAGAGTCGCTGAACCTGGCCGCAGCCGCCGCGGTGTTAATGGCGCGGATCGCGGCATGTGGAGTAGCCCTGTAACTCGTTTACTGTCAAGTAGTTACGGCATACGGCTTCGGCCGTCGAATGGAGATCGCTTTTTTTTCGGATTCGTTAAAGGATTTTCCCGCGTTTGCCGATACATGGCGCGTTGAGTGCCGGTATTCCCCAATACCGAACCGACTCTTCTTGCGATAGCCCATGCTCTTTCCCCTCTCTTATGGGCTATTCAGAAATTGGGCTGCCGTGAGGCAGCCTCAATTTTTTCTTGGCGCCACCGCCCGACGCCGATGCTGACGCTTTCCCGCCGTATTCTTCGGGAGGCGTCGTTCGCGTTCGTGCTGGCGTTTCTCGCGCTGACGTTGATCGTTCTGGTTGGCCAGGCCTACCAGATGCTGCGCCACCTCGAAGGACTGGGCGGCGCCGTGCTGGTCCGGCTTCTGCCCTACACCATTCCCCTTACCGCCAAAATCACCGTGCCGCTGGCCGTGCTGGTGGCGTGCGCCATCACCTGCACGAGGCTGCTCGCCGACAACGAGATCACCGCCATGCGCGCCTCCGGCATTCCGCTCTGGCGCGTCACGTGGCCGTTGCTGGCGGCGGGCGGCGTGCTGGCCGCCGGCTTGTGGGTCAACAACGACCGCCTCGCCCCGGCCGCCGCGGCGCGCCTGCTGGCGATCCGCGAGAAGGCCTACCTGTACCTCTTGCGCGATCTGCCCGACGACGCCTTCTCCTACACCTTCGACACCCCCGGCTTCGGCGCCGAACGCGGCGACCCCGCCGGCGCCGGCGGCGTGCTGGCCCCGCGCCGACGGGAGACCTTCCAGTACGACGGCCGCGAGGGCGACGAAGTGCTCAACCTGCGCATCATCGGCCAGGAGATCAACTACGACCGCATCCGGCGCGAGGCGCGCGAGGGCCGGACGGCCGCGAGCATCGTCTTCGCGGCCTCGGCCGAGCGCGCCCGCGTGCGGTTAGACGAGGCCTCCGGCGAACTGGCGCTGGAAACCTACAACCTGGAACACACCCGCTACGACCCCGACCAACCCGACTCCGAACAGCGCCTCTTCCTGCCCGGCTGGTCGTTCGAAGTCCGCCGCCACTTGCGCGACGTCTGGGGCCGCACGCCGGCGGTGGCGGAGATCGCCACGCTCTCTTCTTCCGAGATCATGGACCGGGTCGCCGACCGCGCGCCGCTGCAGGCCGCGGCCTTGCCCGTGCCGCGCCTGCTCGCCGAATGGCACGCCCGCGCCGCCTTCGCCCTCTCGCCGCTGCTCTTCGCGGCGCTGGGGGCCACCCTGCCTCTGCTGCTTGGAGCGCGCAGCCGCATCCTCTCGCTGGGCCTGTCGGTGGTTCCGGCCGTGTTGGTCTACTTCACGTTCGCCATGCTGGCTGACTCCCTGGCCGCGCGACCGGGCAGCGAGAACGCCTACCTGCTGCACTGGGCGCCCGACGCGCTCACGGCGGCCGTCGCCGCCGCAGCCGGGTGGCGCGTGCTCCGGCGATGACCACCATCCTCGACCGCTACCTGCTGCGGGCCTTCGCCACGGCGTTCGCCTTCTGCGCCGCGCTCTTCATCGGCCTCTTCGTGGTCGTCGACTTCTTCGCGCGGCAGGGGGCTTTCGCGCCGCCGGGCGCCGACGTGACCCACGGCGCGATCCTGTCGCGCGCCGCCCTCTGGTATTCCTACCGCGTGCCCGCCCTCTTCCAACAGACCGCGCCGGTCGTCACGCTCGCCGCCGCCATGCTCACCGTGGTGCAGATGGCCCGCGGCAACGAACTGGTGGCCGCCGTCGCGGCCGGCCGCAGCCTCTTCCGCCTGCTGTTGCCGCTGCTCGCCGGGGCGGCCTTCGTGGCGGCCCTGGTCTTCACGGTGGGCGAATGGGCCTTGCCCGCCCTGCGCGAGGCGGTGGATGAACGCGGCCTGGACGGCAAGCCCCGCGCCGTGCGTTTCGCCTTCGCCGCGCAGGACCGCCTGGGCGCGCGCTTCCTCATCGACGCTTACAACCGCGAGAACCGCGTCATGGAACACGTGCGCCTGCGCCTCCCCCTGCGGCCGGACAGCGCTCTTTTCGGGGCCGGCCCGGTTCCTCCCGGCGCGGCGGAGGCGACCGTCTACGCTCGATCTCTGCGCTGGCGCGACGATCCCCCCGGCGCGGCTTCCCCCGCCGGCGGCTGCTGGATGGTGAACGAAGGCGCGCTGGCCTTCTGGGACGCCACCGGCGCGCGCGTCGGGCCGCCGGTGGTTCTCGACGGCCAGCCGCTGCCGCTCACCGACCTTCGGCCGCGAGACATCAACGTCCCGGTCAAAGTGACGCATCCAGCCCTCTTCTCCGGTCCCGGCCCGGCGCCGGGGCAACGGCGCGAGAGGCTGGCGCTGCACGCCACGCTCGCGCGACCCGTCGGCGTCATCGTGCTCTTGCTGCTGGGCGTTCCGCTGCTCTTTCTGCGCGAGCGCGTGAACGCCGCCGCCGGCGTGGCGTTGGCCGTGGGAGCCAGCGCGGTCTACTTCGCGGCCACGTTGTTCGCCGAATCGCTCGGCGCGCGCGGCCTGATCTCTCCCGCCGTGGCCGTCTGGGGTCCCCAGGGCGCTCTCCTGGCCGCCGGCGCCGCGCTGGTGACCCGGATGCGGACATAGCCCGGGTTCGCCGCGCCCGCCGTTTCTTGAACCCGGTCCCGCCCCCGACGCGGCGATGCCGGGGCGGGGCTACCCAGCGTTCATTTCGGCGGGCCAAACCAACATGCGATCGCTCGCCGCTTTCGCGAGGGATCTCGCCACGCTCCTGGATTTGCGCCCCTCGATCTGGGAGTGAGCGGGGTTCTCAGCCAGCGGTCGGTGGATGACCTGTTGTCCCAGCGACCGTGCGAACCCTGCTTGAATCTCTGCGACCCCGTACCCGGAATAGCCAATGAGAGTCCGTGTGTAATGCTCCTGAATCCGAGCCAGGTCCACCGAGAGACGCTCATCGGTGAAAGCCGCCGACGTGACCCGCCGTCGGCCCCCGTCCTCCTGGGTCTGGGTCGGGTGGATCCGTCGCCAGAGCCGGTCGTCGTCCAGGATTTCCTCTGGGGCCGGAGTTTCCGTCATGGGTTGGCCGGCCCCCGTTTTCCAGGAAACACGACACGTTGAGTCAGGTGCTCGCGCAGGAACGAGGCGACTTCGTCGGCTTCAGCGCTCTTCTCTTCCTTCGGCTCCTCGACGAACAGGGCGGCGTGTAACGGAGTGTCATCCGGCGCCACTTCCACCTCGATGTCCCACCCGCGCCCCCACCACTCCAGCTGCACGCCCCCATTCAACGCCGGAAAGACGTGGGGAGCGGGGACCGTGTCGGAGATGTTCGGGTCCTTCCAGACATTCGACAGAAGCGCCAACACCCGCGTTCCGACACGGGGATTGATCCGGGGCGCGCCGTAGGAGTCCCAGTTTTCCTCAAGCGCGCACAGTTCGTTCAGGCGCTGGGACACCTTCTTCCAACATGAGGGAAGAAGAACGCGGTAGTAGACCGCGATCCGCCGCAGGGGGGTCACCGGACGTACACGGGGAAGCATCCGGTTCGAAACCGGCAACCAGTAGTCAACCGGCTCCTCGATGCCGGCGTCTGGGAAACGGAGAGGGAACTTTTGGAATCCGGTTGGCGGTTCGCCGGTGGCGAGCGGATTCATGACTTCGTTCCTTTCGGCCCGTGCTCGGCGATCGCCCGGACGTGCGCGAGCATCTCGTCGAGCAAGGCCACCGTGTCCTTGATGGTCCCGCTCCAGGAAGGCTGCGTTCCAACGTGGATCTCCGCGGTCGCCGCGAAGAGCCGATCGGGCGTCTCTTCGTCAGGAACAAGCCCCGCCGCCAGAAGCGCGGCCCTTGGGCTCACGATGCCAATCCTCCACAGGGAAAGGCGATTCAACTGACTCCGGGCAGGCTCCAATGATGAAGATTCGCACGGAAAGTTGATGTGGTACTGGAAGTCGCAGGAGTTCTTTTCATCGATGACGACCATGCCCTTGAGGTATCGCGCGAAGAGCGCCAAGGCGTCGTTCTGACTGTCGCCCTCCACGACCTGCGCCAACACGGCGCGAATTCCCATACCCTTGAGCGGCTCGGTGGAGATGGCCGCCAGCCACCTCCTCATCGCCGTGGCGAATCGGTCCAACACCGGCGGGAACTCCCCAATCGCGGGAAACCTGGCCACCGAATCGACATCTGAAACGGTCGCGGTTGGGTACATCGCCCATTGCACCGTTTCCCGCCGAGCGCTCAACGCCAGCGCCGCGTCCTCCCCGGGAAGAAGAGCGGAAAGCCCGAAGTCCATCGGGGCTTGATCGGCTTGATCCTCCGGAGGAACGTAGGTTGTCGCCGGTGGCTGGCCCACGACTGTCCGAAACCAATCCTCCCCCTGCTCTCGGGTGGTGATGGTGGCGCGCTTGGCGGTCGCGACCGCGTTCACGAGAAGCCACGGCTTCGTTCCGGACATGGGGTTCTTGGCCAGGTCTGTGCGCGACTCCGCGTGTTGAACGAGACCCACCTCGTGGCTTGCCCGCCAGGACATCGGCGACGACCACCGCCCCTTGGCCCAGTATCCCCGACAGTACCCCAGCGGATAAACGTCGGCAAGCGCCAAGGCGAGCACAGGGGGCTGGTTGACGCCGCGGCGCTCTCGGCGCCGTGCCGGTTGATGGCGACGCTCGTGGGACGCCGGACGGCTCCTGGCTCGCGGCCAAAACTCTCCGTGGGTCTCCCATCTCCCACTCCCACTCCCCCGCCGCCCAAAAAACGTGAGGGCGGGAACCCGATTCCCGCCCTCCAGGCGCTCACAACAGATCTGCCCGCCGTTGTTTGTGAGGCCCGCGAAACCGCCCCGCCGCGCGCATCCCTCAATGACGCGCGACAGGCCGGAAACACGCTCGCCAGCCTGCCGATGAAGCCCTTCCTCCAGACTTCATCGACAGGCTGTCAACCGTGGCGCACCCCGCGCGGCGCGAAGCGCCGCGCTCAGCACGCCCCGGCGAAAACCAGCCGACCCGGCTGGCGAATCCGGCCGACCCGGCCGGCGAAAAACTCGTGGTAGTGCTCGCTCCACCAGGCGAGCCACGTCTGCGTATCGTCTCCCAGGTCCAACCCGGTCAGCAGCCGGAGAGGGTGGATCGCCTCCGCCCGCAGAACGGGATTCTGTTCGTACAAGAGCGACGCCACCGCCGGCGCCGCGCTCCGCTCGCCGATCCGCCCCAGCGCGTCCGCCGCCGCCGCGCGCACCGCCGTCGAGGCTGGAGCGTTCGCCCCCGCCGCGCCAGCCGGAGCGCCAACGCCGCGCGCCAGGTCGGCCAGGGGCGCGACCGCCCGCGCCACCCGCATCTCGCCCAGCGCCCAGCAGAGGCTGGCCGCCACCGCCTCCTCACGCTCGACGTTGAGCCGCGCCAGCAGGTCGTCCACGCACCTCGTCTCGCGGCGGTCGCCGATGGCGGTCGCCGCGCGCCAGCGCACGTCGACGTTCTCGTGGCGCAAAAGCCGGCCCAGAAGCAGCGCCACAGTGGCGCCCGGTGAGCCAATCTCGCCTCCCGCGCCGACGTCGTCGCCAACGTCGGCGTCGCCGGTCCCGCCCACCGCGCCCACCCGCCCCAGCGCGCCAGCCGTCGCTGCGCGAACCTCTGGCGCGGGATGCTCGGCCAGCCGGGTGAGCCGCTCGACCGCCAGCGGGTCGCCGCACACCGGCAGCAGCCGCGCGGCTGAGGCCACACGCCACGCCGGCACGCCGGCCGCAGCAGCCTCCGCCGCCAGCGCACGGGCGGCGCGATCGCCGAGCACGGCCGCAACCTCCTCCATCGCCGGGCCGTCCTCGCCCTGACGAAACCGGGCGACGAACTCATCCACGTCGACCGGAAGTGGGTATTTCCTCGCGGGGGAGGCAACCGCCGCCGCCGAAAGAGCGTTCCGCTGGGGGAACAGACCCGCGAGGTAGGCAATGAATGCTTGAATCATGATGACCCTCTTCGCACGCCGCCTCTTCGCCTACCCCGCTTCCCCGGCGGGAAGCGCCGGCAGCCGGTAGCGGCCAAGCGCGAGGTTGACCTTCACCCGAAGAACGTCCCGCACCGATTGCAGGACCCCCACCACCGACGCCAACAGCGGACGCGCCCGCGCGGCGATGCCCAAGGACCAGGGAGAAGGCGCCACCGCCACTTCGTCGACCCGCAGGCCCATGCGCCCCGCGAGCGCCAACGTCTCCAGATCGAACCCGAAACCCCGCAACCGGCAGCACGAGAAGACCGCCTTGGCCGCGTCCGCCCGGTAGAGTTTGAACCCGCACCGCGCGTCCTTCAGGCGCCGGCGAACCAGCCGCCGCGCCAGCAACTCCTCCACCGCGGCCAACGCGCGCCGGTGCCAGGGCCGCGACGGCGCGACCCCGTTGCCGCGCAGACGATCCCGCGCCCCCACCACGAAGGCCGCCCCCGCCGACACCGCCCGGTGCAGCAGGCGACGCACGTTCTCGATCGGCACCGGCGCGTCGGCGTCGGTCATCAGAATGTACTTCCCCTGCGCCCGCGCCACGCCAGCCGCCACCGCGCTGCCCTTGCCCCGGTTGGGAACCGCGGGAACGACGATCAACCCTGGAAACTCCCGCTCTAACCTCGTCAGCGCGCGCAGCGTGTGGTCACGGCTTCCGTCGTCCACCACGATCACCTCGGAAGCGTACTGTTGCGCTTCCAGGTAGAGAAAGACGCGCCGCAGCGTCTGCGTGATGCGCTCTTCCTCATTGAAAGCCGGGATCACCACCGAAAGGTACACGCCCCCTTCCCCAACACTCCCCGCCGCCACCGCCCACCCACCCTCACGGATCGAGCGCGAGAGCGTCAGTCCGGCGGCTGCGATGGGATGTTGCGAAACTGCTAACGTGGCCATGGAGTGTTCCTGCGCGCCTGGTTCCGAATCGTCTCCAGGCGCTGGACACCACTTAGCGCGATCCGTGCCATACTAGATCGACGCACGGAGATAAACACGCCACTTGATACATAACTGGTTGTAGAATAAGTACTTACAACGTTAGTAACGGCGATGCTCCGGCGCTTGGCTTCATCGTGGACCGGCGCCGAAATGCAGAAAAAAAACTGCGCTTATGCCACAGCAGTGCTGCACTTGGGCGCGCCTTGGCTGAAGCGTGCAAGAACCGCGAGTGTAAGCGACATGCCTTGGGATACGGTTACGGCGGAACTACCGGCCGAAGTGTCCGCCACTTCCTCGTTCCCGCTTGCGAACGCGCCGGCGGCCGGTATGTTGGCGGGGGGCAGGCGGAGTACCGCAGTGTTGGGTGTTGGGCCCAGCACCCAACACCCAAAGGCGGGGGCCGACCCCCGACCCCTGACCCCAGCACCCAAAGGCGGGGAGGCGGGAAGCGCGGAGCCAGAACGCATGGCCACCGATGTCGCCGATTTCGTGCCGGCGGTCCATCCCCGTGAGGTGATGGCGCGCGCCGCGGATCGCCTCGACGAGGAGTTCCTGGCCGGTGTCGCCCGCAATCTAGCCGCCGACCGCCGCGTGCGGCTGGAACTGCCCACCTGGGGCCGCCTGTCCATCGAACGGCAAGTGCCTTTCCTGGGCGTCTACCGCCAGCCTCCGGACCGCTGGGACAACGGCACGGGCCGGTTGATCATGAACGAGGTCTCGTATCTGGTGATCTCCGGCGACCCCCGGCAGGAGAGCGCCAACCGGCGGCTGGTGAGCGTGGTGGCTGAGGCGTTGTCGCGCGTGTTCGGGGGATTCCTGTTGTACGAGGTCTGGGCCGGGCCGGACGGCGGCTTCGGCGAGGTCGAGCCGGGCGACGACGAGGCCCCGGCGCCGGAGTTCCGCATCTCCACTGACGAGAACCCGCGGCAACTCTCGTGGACGGTGGTCTCGCTGCAGTCCGGGCTGGAGCGCGTGCGCGTCAACGCCGCCCAGCCGGTGACGGCGGTGGCGCACCACCTGGACCCCCACCCGCCGCACCTCCCGCCGCTGGTCGACCACGCTTTCGCGGTCGAGAACCGGGTCAAGTTGGTGGGCATCGGGCTGCGCCCCATTTTCCGGGAGAAGAACGATGGCGAGAAGTTCCCGCGCCTGCACCGCCACTTCCGCATCGGCTTCTCGACGGCGGTGCGGCGCATGGTCTTCGCGTTCTCGCGCTCCTACACCACGCACAACCCGCCGCACTTCCACACGCTGGGCCAGCGCGCGGTGAGCGACGCCGTGTGGGAGGTGGACAAGGCGCTGTCGGCGGTCGACGAGGGGTTCAACTGGCTCTTTTTGTTGACCCCCAGCAACACCGGCCGCGCCTGGAGGGAGTTCCGGGCTTCGGGTTGCTCCACGGAGCCGCGTTTCGTCTATCGTCCCTGGCGCGAGGATTCCTTTCTGCTGAAACGCCGCCTCTACCAGGCGCCCATCGAACAGGTGGAGGACCCGGCGCTGGAGCACCTTTTCCGTGAGAAGGCCGCGGAGATCGACCGCCTGCTCACCCTCTGCCGCGACGTTGACTCCGATGCCTTCCTGGCCGAGTCCATCCAAATCTTCGGCGTGGTCTCGGACGACGAAATGCGCATCGCCGAGCGTCTTCTCCGCGAGGTCGCCCCGGCGCCGGGCCAGCCGCCCTCCGGCGACCTGCTCGACGCCCAGGCCGTCAAGGCGCTGGCGGAGCGCGAGTACGCCCACTACGCCGCCGCCATCGGCCGCGAGTTCCCGGAACCGGAGATCAGCGCCGACCTGCCGCCGGGCTGCCTGGTGAACGCCGGCAAACTCTTCATCGGCGCCACCACCCGCATCTCCCCGGAAAACGCGGCCGGCGTCATCCAGCATGAGATCGGCACCCACTCGCTCACCTACTTCAACGGGCGCGAACAACCGCTGCGGCTGCTGTCGGTCGGATTGGCCAACTACGACGAAACGCAGGAGGGGTTGGCCGTGCTCGCCGAGCACCTGGTGGGCGGGCTGGACCGCGAGCGCCTGCGCACGCTCGCCGCCCGCGTGGTGGCGGTGCGCCGCGTGGTCGAGCGCCGCCCCTTCGCCGAGACCTGGCGCGAACTGCGCGACGGCTACCGTATCCCCGGCAAGATCGCCTTCATCATCGGCATGCGCGCCTACCGGGGCGGCGGCCTCACCAAAGACGCCATCTACCTCCGCGGCCTGGCCAAGATGCTCGACCATCTCCGCCGCGGCCTGCCGCTCGACCCCTTCTGGGTCGGGAAGATACACTTCGACCACCTGCCGATCATCGAGGAACTCCTGCGCCGCGAAGTGTTGCGCCCCGTTCTCCTCCGCCCGCGCTACCTCGAAGACTCCCCGGTGCGGGAACGCCTCGCCCGCCTGCGCGCCGGGGCGCAAGTCATCGACCTGGTTCCCGCCCGCGGCTCCGACACCGCCTGACCCCCGAGAAAAGTTGTCAGTTGTCAGGGGTCGGGGGCTGGGGG
>JACQVU010000484.1 GCA_016209585.1 Planctomycetota bacterium | reverse complement strand
TCCTGGGCGTCTGCCTCGGCCACCAGTGCATCGCCACGGTCTACGGCGGCCAGGTGCGGCGCGCGCGCCTGCTCATGCACGGCAAGACCTCGCCCATCGTCCACGACGGCCAGGGGCTGTTCTCCGGCCTCGCCAGCCCGATGACGGCCATGCGCTACCACTCGCTGGCGGTGGAGCGCGACACGCTGCCGGAATGTCTCACCGTCAGCGCGCGCGACCCGCTGGGCGAGATCATGGGCCTGCGCCACCGCGCCCTGCCCATCGAGGGGGTGCAGTTCCACCCGGAGTCGTTCATGACGCCGGAAGGGCTGGCGTTGCTGCGGAACTTCCTTCAGCAGCGCCCGCTACCGGCGCAACCCCGCGATGGCTGAAAGTTGCTGGTTGAGGCGCGAGGCGGTGTTCTGCGACTGGCCGAGGAATATCTCGAGTTGGGTGAACTCGCGCTGCAGGCGCTCGCGGACCTTCTCGATGCGTTCTTCCTGACGCTCGATCTGCTCCTCGAAGTCCTTGACCTGGCTGTCGAGGCCGTCGGTGCGGGCCGCGATGGTGCCGTCGATGGGATCGGTGATGAGGTTCACCTCATCGTGGAAGCGGCCGCCCACGCCGCGGGTGTTGAAGATGTTCACCTCCATGGACTTGAGTTCGGAGGTGGTGGAGGAGACGCCGGTGAAGCCCAGTTCCGACAGCGTCGACGTCGTGCCCACCGCGGCCAGCGAGGTCGTGCCGCTGGCGGCGGAGGTGTCGGTGATCACGAACTTCTTGCCGTCGCTGGAGATGCTCATCGTCACCAGGCTGTCACCAAAGGCCGCCTGCGCCTGGGTGTTGAACTTGCCGATGACGTCGGCGGCCAGCGTGGAGCCGGAGAGGTCGATCTCGGCGGTCTGGCCGGCCTTGCGGGTGATCTTGAACTCGCCGACCGATCCGCCGGTGAAATTGACGCCGCGGCGGTCGTTGAACTCGCTGAGTTTGGTCGAGAGGGTCAGCGCCGGCTTGGCCGTGAAGATGTCGCGCACGCTCTCGAAGTTGTTGTTCAACAGCGAGACGAAAGTGCTGTTAGAGAGCGCCAGCGTGCCGTCGTTCTGGATGCGAATGCCCACGTTGGCCAGCGTGTTCATCCCCTCCGGCAGGTCGCTGACCGAGTTGATGGCCATCAGCGACAGTTGCGACCGGATGCGCTGCGCCGTGCTGTCGCCCAGGAGGATGCCGCGCTTGAAGGTCTCGGTGTCGAACGAGGTGAGTTCGCTGATCCGCGAGATGATGGCGTTGAAGTCTTCGACGAAGGTCTGCACGTCGTCGGTGATGCCGGTGGTGTCGCGGGAGATGGTGACGGCCACGTCTTCGTCGGAGGCCGAGACGGCGTTGAGCGTCAGGCCCGGAACGGCGCTGGTAATGGTGTTCGTGCGGTTCTCAATACGAGTCGGCTTGGCCGCGCCGCCGATGGAGCCGAAGAGCACCGTGGCGTTCTTGGCCAGCGAGGCCGTGGCGAACGAGAGCGCCGTGGACCCGCTGGTGTAGGCCGTGAAGTAGGCCCCCTCCCCCGTCTCCTTGCTGGTGAGCGACAGCCGGTTCGGAGCCACGAGGTCGCCGTCGTTGAACAGCGTGGCGTTGATGTTGAGGCCCAGGGCGTCGATGGCGTCTTTCGCCGTCGTCAGCGTGTCGGTGGCCGTGAGCGTCACCGAACGCTGGAACTTGCCGTTGATGGAGGTGTTGGAAGTGTCCTCCGCGTCGCGGGTGATGCCCAGTTGCTGGGCCGTCTTCTTGCCGCTCAGGTCTTCCAGCGTGAGTTTGCCGGTGCCGCCCGCGGTGTCGGTGAGCAGGATGCCGTCGCCCGTGGCGTTGATGGCCGCCGACACGCCGGTGACCGTGTTCAGTTTGTTGAGCGCGTCCTGAATGGTGACGATGGTGCTGGTGGAGATGCCGGAGAAGTCGATGTCGGTGATGGCGCCCGAGGTGTTGGTGACCCGCACCTTGCCGGCGTCGATCCCCTTGCCGAAGTTCATGCCGGCCAGCCGCGTGCCGAGGTAGATGGTGGCCTTCTCGGCGTTGGCTTGGGTGATGGTCTTGCCGTCGGTGGATGAGACCGAGGCGGCCCCGAAGAGCCGCGTGGACCCGGTGCGGCCGTTGCTGCCGTCGGCGATGTTGAACGTGGTGGCGCCGCCGGCGAGGTCGGTGAACTTGAAGCCGATCTCGCTGGAGTTGACCCCCAGCGAGACGTTGGACGTGTTGAACGTGGCCACGTCCTGCATCAGGTTCTTGAACTCGCTGGTGTTCTTCAAAAGGGAGAGGTCCACCTCGTACTGCTTGTTCTGGGTGTCGGTCACCCTGATCGTGCTGCCGAAGTCCGTGGTGGTGGACGAGTTCTCGATCCCGCCGCCGAGGTTGCTGGTGGCGGAGGAGTTGATGGGGGCGATCAGTTCCCGGCCGTAGAGCGTGCGGCGGCCGAGCACGATGTCGTCGATGGTGGCCTGGGAATAGGCCGTGTTGGCCACGAAAAACTCCGACACCTCCAGATTCTCGGCCGCCCGGCCCAGGCTGTTGTCCTGGGTCTGCCCGACGCGCAGATCGGTCGCGGTGGAGGTGAAGTCGAAACTGTTGGTCGCGCCGTACCCCGTTCCCGTGATGGCGTTGCTTCCGAACGCGGTGACGCCGTTGGAGTTAAAACGGAGCACCGGGTTGGACTGCGAGACGGACTGGTCCCAGGCGAACACCATCGTGTTCGGCGTGCCGTCGGTCTTGATCTGCCCGGCGCTGGCAGTGGTGGCCGCGTCGCGCAACACCCCGCCGATCCGCGCCCGCACCGAGAAGGTGGTGTTGGCGCCGCCCCGCGTGGTGCCGATGGTGATGAAGTCGCCGGTGGTGGCGTCTTCCTGGATCGTCAGGATCCCCGTCGTGGCGCCGTCAGCCTGCGCCGCGTCCAGCGAGAACGTGATGCCCAGCGTGAACCCCTTGTTGGCGTTCACGGTGTGGTCGGCCAACGTCCGCAACAGGCCGCTCGTGCCATCCACCAGCGTGCCCGAGGAGTTGATGTACTGGTTCTTGATCCGAAGCGTGTTGTCGGGGCTGGTGCCCGAACCGTTCGGCGAGACCTTGTTGATCCCCACGGAGCCGATCTGGTAGCCCGCCGTGCCGTTGACGCCGCCGATGACCTGCCCGTAGCCGGTGGCCTCGCCCAGGCCGTCGGTGGCGGCGCCAATCTCCACCCCCTGCAGGTTGGTGCGCGCCGTGCCCTGGTTCTTCAGGTAGGCCGTGTCGCTGCCGGAGGCCGAGGTGTTGCCCTTGAGGTCTACCCCGATGTCGTTGGTGTAGAGGTCCTGCCAGGTCAGGTCGTTCAACTGCAGCCCCAGGTCGCGCGCCACCGTATCGCCGGCCGTCACGTCGGTCACGCGGATGCGCGCGCTCGCGGCCGCGGAGCTCGGCGCCCGCAGCGTGATCCGCCCTTCGCCGTACCCCGCGATCACCTTGCCCGCGGTCCCCGTGTTGATCGCGTCGACGATCTGCCCCAGTGTCGTGAAGCCGCCGATGTTGACGGCCGTGCTCGTGAAGATCGCGCCGTTGTGGTACTCGAGCAGAATCTGGTGATCCGCCGGGTTGCCGGCCAAACCGCCCTTGGAGGCGTTCACCCCCCGCCCGTTGTTCAACGCCGCGAGCGCCGTGGTGGACTTGAGCGTGTTGAGATGCGTCCCCGTCAGCGTCGTCCCCGATCCGTTGCCCACGATGCCCAAGTCAGCCGCCGTCGTGCCGCTGCCCACCTCCAGCACCTGAAGCGTGCCGGCGCCGCCGGAGTTGTCGGTCAACACGATCTTGGTCTTGTCCCGATTCAGCGCCGCGCTCACGCTGATGCCGGATGCGCCGGAGATGCGGTCCAGCACGTCGTTCACCGTGATGGCCGAGGCCACGTCGATCACCGCGCTCTTGCCCGACCGGTCGATCACCCGGAACTTCCCCGCCGCCACCCCGGTGAACCCGTTCAACTCCGAGAGTTTCGTGGGGCGTTCCAGCCGCGCGTCGCCCTGCTCAATCACCAGCGTGCCCGCGCCGACCAGCGTGTCCTTGGTGGCGAACCCCGCCGAGTTCACCTGGTGCACCGACGCCAATTGCGCCACCCGGAAGTTGAACGAGCCCAGCACGCCGCTGGTGGGGGCGCTCGCCTGCAGGATGTTGCTGTTGCTGGTGGTGGCCTGCGTCTTCTTGAAAAGATCGCCCGACTCCAGCCGGGTGGCCGTGCCCTGCAACGACAGCATGCGGTTGGAAAGGTCGAGGAAGGCTGACCGCTTCTCCTCCGCCTCGCTGATCTTCTTGTTGATCTGGTCGATCGGCTTCCGCTCGATGGCCAGCAGTTGCTGGATGATCGACTGCGTGTCGAGGTTGGAAACAAGCCCGTCAACGGCAAGCGCTCCACCCATCCTTGGCTCCTTCCCCGCGACCGCCTGTCGCGGCCGTCCTTCCAACAGTGTTCCGTCACGGGAGCATTCCGAAAGCCCAACGTGACGGAAGTTGAACCTCTGCTTGAGGTTCCATCGCCAGCGCGAATCTCCGCTGCGACACGAAAACGATCAAACCCGAAGTGGTCCTTGATCTTATGTCAATATCGGGTGTTTTTGCCCTTTTCTTTACCCCGGTTCTCCAGAATGCGGATCGCGAGGTCGATGGCCGCGAGTACGCTCGACTCGCGCGCGATTCCCGTCCCCGCGATGTCGTAGGCGGTGCCGTGATCGACCGAAGTCCGCACAAATGGCAGTCCTAGCGTCACGTTGACAGATATTCCCGGTGCCGCCAATTTGACAGGGATCAGCCCCTGGTCGTGGTACATCGCCAGAACACCATCGAACTCGCCAGCCGCCGCCCGCGCGAAGAGCGTATCAGCCGGCAGCGGGCCGTGGGCGTCGATGCCCTCCTCCCGCGCGCCCGCAACCGCCGGACGGATGTGGGCTTCGTCTTCGCGCCCGAGCATTCCGCTCTCCCCTGCGTGGGGGTTCAGCCCGCAAACCGCGATCCGCGGGCGGGGAATGGCGAAGTCGACCCTCAGGCCGCAGTTGACCGTGCGGAGCAGGCCGCGCAGCCGCTCTGCGGTGACGAGCGGCGCCACTTGGGTGAGAGGAACGTGAATGGTGGCCAGCGCGACCTTAAGCGGACCACCCGCGAAGAGCATCACGGGGTTCGATACGTCGGCGAGATGGCCGAGGTACTCCGTGTGACCGGGGTATGGAAAGCCGGCCTCCTGCAAGGATTTCTTGTTGAGCGGCGCGGTGACGATGGCCGCGAACTCGCCGCTTTTCACGCCACGAACCGCGCGCTCGACGAACGCCACGGACGCGAGCGCCCCGGCCCGCGTCGGTTGGCCGGGAGCCACGGGGCCGGCGCCACCCACATCCAGGAACCAGGCCGCGCTTCCGATGTCGGGAACCGAAGCCCCGCGGCCGGTTGGCCACGGCGCCAAGGGAAGATCTCCCGGAACCGGGAATCCTCCCGCCGGCTGCGCGGCAGCCGCCAGAATCCACCGCGCGTCGAACGCGGCGCGGTCGCCAACAAGGACGATAGGCGCAGCCGCGTCACTCTGACGCAGGGCTGCAAGCGCCTTGATGGCTACTTCCGCCCCGATGGCTGCCGGGCATCCGAGCGTCAGGGCCAACGGCTTTTTGGGGGACGCTGCTCCAGGCATGAATTGGGGAGGCGTGGCCTGTATCTCTTAAGTTTCCAGTTGCAAATTATCAGTTATCAGTTATCAGTTGTTGGGCGTCGCAGAGGGTTCGCTTGCCGATAGCGGATCACCGACAACTGAAAACTGCTCCCCAACCCCTTCCCGTTTTCTCCGGGGGAAAAGTGGCGGTTTGGGGAGCGAACATGGTAAACATTACACGACGGCGTGTCGAGGGACACGAAATGTACTCGCGACGCCGAGGGTGGGAACCCGGTTCCGGCGACCCGATGAAACCAGAGGAGTTCGTTCCCGGCAAGGTGGAAATCGACGGCCAGGCCGCGGCCAAACTGGCGCGGACTCCGCCCGGCGGCCGGGGCCGGGTGGTGGTGATCGACGTGCGCGAGGACGACGAGTGGGCCGCCGGCCACGTGGAGGGCGCGGTGCACCTGCCCCTGTCGCGGATCGAACGGGAGTGGCCCAACCAGGGGTTCGGAAAGGAAGACACGCTGATTCTCTACTGCGCCGCCGGGATGCGCAGCCTCGACGCGGCTTATTACCTCGGCGTGACGCATGGGTTCGACGGCGTGAAGTCCGTCACTGGCGGCATGGCGGCGCTGCCCATGCCGAAGACCGCTCCGCCCGGCCGGCCAGTCGGCGGAAAAGATCCACGATGAACTCCGGCCGCCGTTCGTGCGGCTGGAGGATGATGTAGAGCGTATCCGGGTTGAAGAGGTTGACGCGGGCCTTTTCCGGCGCCAGGAAGGCCAGGAGTTCGGGCGCGCGGCGGAAGTTGACCATCAGGCCGTGCTCATACTGGACGACGCGGGTGACGCCGACCTTGGCGAGCATTTCACGCACTTCGACCACGGCCACCAGCAGCGCCACCTCCGGCGGCGGGGGGCCGAAGCGATCGCGGAGTTCGGCCAGCAGCGCCGCGCCCTCTTCCGGGGTAGCGAGGCGGGAGACGCGGCGGTAGACGTCCAGCCGGGTGCGTTCGTCGGGGACGTAGGCGGAGGGGATGAAGGCGTCGCCGACAAAGTCGACGAAGACTTTCTCGGTGGAGACCACCGGCTCGCCCTTCAGCGCGCGGACGGATCGCTCCAGCAGGCGGCAGTACATTTCGTAGCCGACGGCGGCGATGTGGCCGCTTTGTTCGGCGCCGAGAATGTTTCCGGCGCCGCGGATTTCCAGGTCTTTCATGGCGATGGTGAACCCCGCGCCCAGTTGCGAGTGCTCCTCGATGGCGCGCAGGCGACGCTCGGCGTCCACGGAGAGGGTGGTGTCTTCCGGCAGGAGAAAGTAGGCATAGGCCCGCGCGCCGGAGCGGCCCACCCGCCCGCGCAGTTGGTGCAGGTCCGCCAGCCCGAACCGGTCGGCGCGGTTCACGAAGATGGTGTTGGCGTTGGGAATGTCCAGCCCCGACTCGATGATGGCGGTAGTCACCAGCACGTCGATCTCGCGGTCCAGGAAGCGCGCCATGCCCGCCTCGATGCGCCCCGCGGCCATCTGGCCGTGCAGGTGCAGAACCCGCGCCTCCGGCGCAAGTTCCTGGACCATCCGGGCGATGAGCGGCAGGTCGCGCACCTGGTTGTGCAGGAAAAACACCTGCCCGCCCCGCCCCAGTTCGCGGCGAATGCCGGCCTGGATGATCTTGGGGTCGTGCCGCACCACCTCCGTGATCACCGCCAACCGGTCCTGCGGCGGCGTGGTGAGCGACGAGATGTCCCGGATGCCCAGCAGCGACATGTGCAACGACCGCGGAATAGGCGTGGCCGTGAGCGTCAGCACGTCGACGGTCTTCTTCAGCCGCCGCAGGCGCTCCTTGTGCTCGACCCCGAAGCGCTGCTCCTCGTCGATCACCAAAAGCCCCAGGTCGCGAAAGCGCACGTCGCCCGACAGCAGGCGATGGGTGCCGATCACGATGTCCACGTCGCCCGTCGCCGCGCGCGCCAGAATAGCCTGCTGCTCGGCCGGGCTTCGGAACCGGGAAAGCGCCTCCACCAGCACGCCGAAGGGGCGCATGCGATCCCGGAAGGTCTTCTCATGCTGTTCGGTCAGGATGGTGGTGGGCGCCAGCACGGCGGCCTGCTTGCCGGCGCGCACGGCCTTGAAACAGGCGCGCACGGCGATCTCCGTCTTGCCGAAGCCCACGTCGCCGCAGATGAGGCGGTCCATGGGCTTCTTCGCTTCCATGTCGCGGCGCACCTCCTCGATGCAGGCGGCCTGGTCCGGCGTCTCCTCGTAGGCGAACGAACCACCGAAGCGCCGCTGGACCTCGTCCTCGGCGGGGAAGGCGAAGCCCTCTTCCCGTGTCCGCAGGGCGTGAACCTCGAGCAACTCCGCGGCCAGATCGTGCACCGCGCGGGAGACGGTCTCTTTCTTCGCCTCCCACGACCGGCCGCCCATGCGGTCCAGCCGCGGCTCCAGCCCCTTGGCGCCGACGTAGCGCTGCACCAGGTCTACCTTGGCGGCCGGCACGTAGAGCCTGCGCTCCTCGCGGAACTCAATCACCAGGTAGTCCTGCCGCGCGCCCTCCCGCTCCACTTGTTCCATGCGCAGGAAACGGCCGATACCGTGGGTCATGTGCACCACGTAATCCCCGGCGGTCAGGTCCAGAAAGTCGTCGATGGCCCGCGTGGACACCGCCGCGCCGTCGCCCCGCGGACGCGAGAGCCGCACCCGCGCCGTCAGGTCGCTCTGGTTCGCGGCCATGAACCCCGCGTCGGGGAAGGCGAACGCCCGCGCGACGCTCCCCAGCAGCAGCCGCACCCACCGGCCGCCATCGGGAAGCGGCAGGTCGGCGAGCCGCCGCTCCAGGCGGTCGCGGTCCGGCTCGGAGGCGCAGAAGACCGTGAGTTCCATCCCCAGGTGGCGCACGGCGCGCATCTCGTCCTCCAGGTCACCGGGGTCGCCGCTGAACCGCTGCCCGCTCTCGCACCGGAAGTTCACGGCGCCGCGCCGCGCCAGCGAAGGCAGATGCTGCGCGCGCAAAAGGAGCCGCCGCTCGGCCTTTTCTACGAACCGCTTCCAGCGCCCGCTCGCTCCGGGCAAGTCGCCCGCGGCGGCCAGTTTCTCGGCGCGCTCGGCGATGGCGTTCGGCTCCAGGAGGCCGATCAACGCCTCCGGGCCGGTGTAGTCCAGGATCGAACTCTGGCGGTCGGCCGCGCCGTGGGCCGCGAACAGATCCGCCCGGTCCAGGAGCAGCAGGGTGGAGAACTCGACGGCGTGCTCCGACACCTGCGTGGCCGGGTCGAACTCCCGCAGACTCTCGATCTCTTCGCCCAGAAACTCCACGCGCAGCGGCCGCGCCGCCGACCAGGGATAGACGTCCAGGATGCCCCCGCGCGCCGCGAACTCGCCCGGCGCCTCCACCGAGGCCACGCCTTGGTAGCCGCGTTCCGCCAGCGTGCGCCGCAATCCCTCGGGCGCCAGCCGCGCGCCGGGAGCCAGCGCGACCTTCGCCGCCCGCGCGGCCTTCGGCGCGATGACCCCTTGCAGCGCCGCCCGCGCCGACGCCACCACCAGCGGCACCGGCCCACCCGCCGGCGCCTCGACCATCAGCCGGCAGAGCGCCAGCACGCGGCCGTGCAGCGTCTCGGCGCTGACGTTCTGTTCATCCGCCGCCAGCGACTCATACTCCGGCAGCAGCACCGGCGCGCAGCCGCACTGGGGATCGTGCCGCGCCAATTGTTCCAGGTCCTGAAAAAGGTCCGCGGCTTCCTCTTCGCCCGCCGTCACCAGGATCGCCGGAAGATCCAGGCGCGCCGTCACCGCCCCCAGCACGAACGCGGCCGCGGACCCCCACAACCCGCCCGCCTCCGCATGGCGCGCGCCCTTGAGCGCCGCGACCAACTCCTGGAACGGCGGATGCTCCGCCAGCAGCCCGATCCACATCCCGGCTCCTTCCGGCTGCATGATACCAGCCCGCCAGCCGTCGGGCGGCTTCTTCGGAACCGTCGCCGCGTCCTAGCCGGGCGGGAGGTTGCCAAGCGACGAATGCGGCCGCCGGGCGTCGATACCCCGCCATTCATGGCGGGGAGGTTCACGCGCGCAGCCGCCAACGCGGGCGTTCACGCCGGATCGCGCGTCATCGAGCCGCGCCCGAACCGGCCTGAAGGCCGGCGTTGGCTGGAAGGCGTGAGGTTCCCCGGCCTGAAGTCCGGGGCATCGTCTCGCGCCGACCTGTCCACAAACGATGGTCACGAGGAAAAGCGTGGTTCCGCCGTCAGGTGGCGACAACCGTTCGGCGGGGTTTCTCTCCGTGCTATGATCCGCCCGGTCGCGCGAACGATCAGTCTCGCGATCCCGCGGGCGCGGGCGTGGGCGTGCGCGCCGCCCCGTGAGGCGACCACAAGGGCCGTCGCCAAGGGCGGCGGCGCGGTGTTCTCCTCGCGGCCAAGCCGGCGCGCAAGCATGCTCGCGTCTTTCAGCGAACCGCTCTTCATCGGCGCCCTGCGGGCGCCCGGCCGGCTCTTCGCCGCGCCGGTGGCCGGCGTCTCCAACCTGCCGTGGCGGCTGCTGGCCCGCCGCGCGGGGGCGGGGCTGGTCTTCACCGAGATGATCAAGGCCCGCCCGCTGGTGGCGGGGAACAACAAGACGGGGACGCTGGCGGCCTTTTCGGAGGAGGAGCGGCCGGTGGGCGCGCAGATCTCCTGCGCCGACCCGGAATGGCTGCGGCCGGCGGTGGAGATTCTGGAGTCGCGGGGCTACGACCTCATCGACATCAACATGGGCTGCCCGGCGCGGAAAGTGACGGCGTGCGGCGAAGGCTCCGACCTGATGCGCGAGCCGAAAACGGTGGCGCGGCTGGTGGCGCTGGTGGTCAAGTCGGCCAGGCGGGTTCCGGTCACGGTGAAGATGCGGGCCGGGTGGGACTGGTCGAACCCCAACGCGCCGGAGATCGCCCAGATCGCCGAGGCCAATGGCGCCAGCGGCGTTACGGTGCACGGCCGCACCCGCTGCCAGTTCTTCGAGGGGCGGGCGAACTGGTCGATCATCACGCGGGTGAAGGAGGCCGTGAGAATCCCGGTCACGGGCAACGGCGACGTGCGCACGCCCCAGGACGCCGAGCGCATGTTCCGGGAGACCGGCTGCGACGCCGTGATGATCGCCCGCGCGGCGTTCGGCAACCCCTGGCTCTTCCGCGAGATCCGCCACTACCTTTTGACCGGCGAAACCCTGCCCCCGCCCTCGCTCGCCGAGCGGCGCGAGGTCCTCTGCTGGCACCAGCGGCGGCTGGTGGCGCTGTTTGGCGAGCACGTCGCGCACCTGCTCATGCGCAAACACGCGGCCTGGTACAGCCGCGGGCTGCCCCACCGGGGGGAGGCGAACCGCGCGATGCAGAGCATGGCGACCAGCGCCGATTTCGAGCGGCTGGTGGCGACGTGGTTCACGGGCGACGCCCAGGATCCGCCCGGGGCCGCGGCATATCACCTGGCGAGCGAGGCGTTGTGGACACAGACCAGCACGTCGTAGAGCGCGTGGGCGTACACCGCCGCCGCGAAGCCGCGCATGAGGTAGAGGGCGCCGAAGAAGACGCCGCACACCGCGCGGAAGACGAAGGGCCGGGCGTCGATGGGCAGGAGCCGCAGGCCGCCGCCGTCGCCGAAGGCGACATGGTGGGCGAGGGCGAAGAGCACCGCGCCCGTGAACACGGCGACGAGATAGGGCGTGTGCTCGTCAGGCTCCGAGTGTTTCAGCGCCTCCCGCGCGAGCCACAGGAGCGCGCCGATCAGCACCAGCCGGAAGAGGGTCTCTTCGTAGACGCCGGCGCCCAGCGAGAGCAGCAGGTTGATCCCCAGTTCGCGGTCCCAGGAGACTTTTCCGGCCATGTCGGCCAGCGAGTTCACGGGCATGCGGCCGAAGGCCCAGGCGAAGATGCCGATCAGGAAGGCGTAGGTGGCCGCCTCCAGGATCAATGGAGCGATGTGGACGACGTTGGTGCGCCCCTGCGTGGAGCGGTTGTAGAGAAAGGCCACGATGAACCCGCAGGCCAGCACCACGTTGAGCACGTTGTGGCCGACCTTCTCGGCCAGGTACTGGAAGCCGTCGCCCACGGCGTTCACCCGGTCGGAGTTCGACGTCTGGATGCCCACCTCGTACAGCACCAGCAGCGGCAGGACGAAGAGGTAGCCGGTGGCGAGGTTCCTGGTGTCGGCGAAGTACCCCCGGACCTTGGCGTCGGCGGACGCGGCGGCTTTCCCCTTCGGTGGCGCGGCGGCGGTGGGCATGGCTCGCACGGTGAGCGAACGGTCGGCGCCCGATCGCCCGCCGGGTCAAGCGGGGGCGCCGGGTCGGGAGCGACCACGACTCACCTGTCTTGTCGGCAAACGGCGGGCGCGGATTGAGAGGCGGGGCGCGGCCGAGGGGCGGTTATCGAAGCCGGCCGCTGTCCCGTGGCCGCAAGCGCCCGCTGGACCGCGGGCGCGGTTTTGGCGAACGCGGCGGCGGATCGCCGGTCTCCGGCTCGGCGGTGGAGTCGTCTTCATCGGAATCCGCTTGCCGGCCAGGGCGGAGGCGACCGGATGCGCCGGCTCGCCCGCCGGCGCCGCGCCCGCCGCGCGCGGAACGCGAACGGCCCGCGCCGGCCGCCGCCATCCCCGATGCGGCGACCTGCACGATTGACAACACGAGCGAAAGCCCCAGGCAGACGGGCGTCGCGTACCAGCCGAACCCGTGGGACTCATTGAGCATGCTCTTCGCCATGCTTTTCGCCATGGCTTCAGTTTGCGCGGCCTGTTCGCGGCTCATGCCCTGGGCGCGCTGCTGGGCCAGGCCCTCGTTCATTCCAGTCTCAAAGTCCTTCTTCGTCTTCCGTTCCGCGCTGATGCCGCCGAACATGTACCCGATCATCACGACCAGGGCGGCGCCCGTCATCGCGGCGCTGGCCGTGCCCATCGCCCGCGGGGGCGACTTCCCCAGCAGCGCCAGCATCGCCGACGCGGCGCAGCCGGCCGCGAGCAACGGAATCAACAGCAGGGGAAAGTCGGCGCTCGGCTCCTCGTCCTTCTTGTCCGCTGACGTTCCCTGCGCGGCCGCGAGCGTCGCCGTTTTCGCGTTCGCCTCGGTCTTGGAGTACCACTTGCCGGCGGTCATGCCGGACGCCACCGCGATCTGCTCGTTGTCGAAGCGCACGGAGTAATCCCCGATCGACGCCTGGAACCCGGTCTGCTGGATGGACAAGCAACCTCCAACCACGGCCGTGTACCACGGGAGAAAGAACAGCGCCGCCGCGATGAGCGCCATGCCGGCTGAGCCGCCCGCCAGCCCCTTGACCAGGGAGGTGGCCTGAGCCGGCGCCTCGCCGCGCGAACCGTGCCGCCCAGCGCCCGCGCGGCCCGCCCCGGAGCGCCGGCCCAAGCCCGCGCGGCCCACCGGCCGAGTGGCCTTGGCGGCGGCAGCGCGCGCCGGCGCCGAGCCAGGCGCGTCCGGCGCTTCCTCGCCCGCGGGCGCTTCGTCCGGCGTCTCGGGCGGCGCGCCTTCTGCCCCCTCTTCCGCCGCCGGCTCGGCCTCGCCGTCGATTGGCGCCTCGACTCGCAGTTTCTGGCGGCATGCGGGGCAGGTGGCGCCCTTGCCGGCGTCGGCCTCCTTGAACCGGAGCGCCTTCCCGCAGGACGGGCATGCAAGTTCAATCATGGAAGAAACCTCCGCGGCCTGAGGAGAGTCGCCGGTTTTTTTCTCCGAGACACCACGCGAACGCTCGCCGGCAATGTACCGGACCCGACCGGAATTGTCACCCCCTGGGCGCTTGGGGGAGCGGCGCTTGCGGACGTGGGAAGTGAGGATGCCGAAGGCGAATCGCGCGCCGCGCTCCACCCCCTCACCCCCCCGTCAACTCCCCGAACCGCGAGTCGCCCGCGACTTTCCTGAAGTCCTCGTCGGCGCGCGTCTCGGCCCAGCGGTTCCAGCCGGTGCGGGCGGAGAGGCGGAGGGCATCGAGGGCGGCGTCGGCCGCGCCGAGGCGGGCGTGGATGGTGGCGATACCGTACCGCACGGCCAGCAGATCGCCGCCCGACGGCTGGGCGGCGGCGGCGGTCAGGTCGGCCAGCGCGCCGGTGTCGTTGCTGATCAGCGTGCGGCCGGAGGCGCGCAGGACGTACGCGGCGGCGTCGGGCGGTTCGCCCTCTTTGGTGAGCGCGAGGTCGTACCGTTCGTACACGACGATGGCGCCCAGCAAACTGGCGAACTGGGCTGGGCCAAGGCCGTTGGTGGTGCGCTTCGACACTTCGCTCACCTTGGCAAACGCTGCTTCGTCGTCGAGCACCACGGCGATGCCGCGCGTCACCAGTTCGATGTCGCGCGTGATGGAGAAGATGCGCGACGTGTTGTACTCGCGGTACCACTTCACCGCCGCGGCGGACTCGGGCGTGAGGCGCAGGAACGAGAAGATCGTGCGGCATGCGTTCTTCTTCTCCGGCGGCAGCAGGAAGACGCCCGGCTCCAGGTGGAACGTCCGGCGCATCACCGGCACGAAGGCGCTGTTCAGCGACAGGAAGTTCAGAATGCGGCCGATGTCCTTCGCGTCGCGCTGCGAGGCCAGAGCCTTCTCCGCCTTGGCCCAGGCGGTCATCGCGCCGTCGACGTCGTCGAGGAGGGCGCAGGTGGCGCTCAACAGGTACATGGCGAAGAGGTCGATGCCGGGCCGCCCGCCGTCCTGCAGAAGGGAGAGGTCGGCGCGGGCAGGCTCGAAGCGGCGGAGCAGGAAGTTGAGGAACCCGCGCGTGCTGTACACGCGGGCGCCGCTGGTCTCGGTCGGTCGCAATCCGGCTGCGACGCGGTCGAGGTCAGCGAGGGCCTCTTCATAGCGTTCGTGCCGGACATGGGCGTGGGCGCGCCAGAAGAGGGCGCGGGCGTACGAGGCGTCGAGGTCGAGCACGCGGGCCACGAGGCGCTCGGCGTCGTCGAAGCGGTTCGCGTCCATGAAGAGACGGGCGAGCACGATGAGCGACTCGCGGTTGAGCGGGTCGTACTTCACCGCCTTCTCCATGTCGGCGATGGCGCGGGCGACGTCGAACCGCTTCGGGTCGGTGCGATCCAGCATGATGTCGGACTGGCCCCAGAGGTAATACCCGAAGATGCCGCCCCGCACGGCGTAGAGGTCGCCGAACTGCGGGTTCACCGCCTCCGCCTGGTCGCACAGACTCAACGCCTCCTCGTATCGCTGGGCGAGAAGCGCGGCGTAGGCCTTGGCCACCAAAGCGTACTCCCGCGCGGCGGGCTGCGTGTCGAGCACCTCGAACTCGCGCGCGGCTTCATCGCGGATGCCCATGGACGAATCCACGTTCGCCACCGACGACAAGAGGCAGACGGCCAGTTCGTACCGCGCCTTGAAGTGGGCCGGGTCTGCCGCCAGCGCGGCGCGGAAGTCTTTGATGGCGGCGGCGTACTCGGCCAGGCGGCGATAGGCGCGGCCGCGGCAGTACCAGGCGTCGGCCCAGGCGGCGTCCTCGCGAATGGCGTTGTTCAGGTAGGGCAGCGCCTCGCGCAAAACGTCGAGATTGGTGGTGCCCTCGACCAACGCTCGGCCGCGCTCCAGGTGCGGCAGCGCGGCGTCGCGACGGGCGCGGGCGTCGGCGGCGAGGCGTTCACGTTCGCGAAGTTCCGCCTCGGCTTTCTCGCGATCCCGCGTGGCGGCGTCGGCCCGGTCACCCGACGCTTGCGCCGCCTCCCCCTGCCACCGCGCGCGAAAGTAGAAGCCAACGGCGACGGGAGCCAGAACCGCCGCGACCGTCGCCGCGGCTGCGAGGCGCCGGTTGCGCGCCGCCCAGCGCCAGGCGCGCGTGAGCAGACCGGGGGGCCGCGCGGCGATGCGCGTGCCTTTGCGGAAGGCCTCCAGGTCCTCGGCGAGCGCGGCGCAGGTGGCGTAGCGGTGGCGCGGGTCTTTTTCGAGCGTTTTTTTCACGATGGTCTCGAGCGCGCGCGGCACGCCGGTCGACCGGGGCGTGAGGCGCGGCGGCGAATGGAACATCACGGCGAGCATGAGCGATTGCAACTCGGCCTGCTCGAACGGCAGGCGGCCGCTGAGCAACTCGTACAGCGTGGCGCCGAGCGAGTACTGGTCGCTCGCCGGCCCCACGTCGCGCCGCTCGCCGGACACCTGTTCGGGCGCCATGTAGGCCGGCGTGCCGAGAATCTGGCCCGTTTTCGTGATGGTCACTTCGCGCGCTTCGCGCGCCAGGCCGAAGTCGGTGATGAGCGGCGCGCCGTCGGCCTCGCGCAGCATGATGTTCGCGGGCTTCACGTCACGGTGAATCACGCCGCGCTGGTGGGCGTAGTCCAGCGCGCGCGCCACCCGCGCCACGACGTGGGCCGCGCGTTCGGGCGGCAAGGGGCCTTCGTCGCGGAGCAGGTCGGCCAGCGACGGGCCGCTGACGAACTCCATGGCGAAGTAGCGCACGCCGGCGTCTTCCCCCGCGCCGTACACCTTGACGATGCCGGGGTGATCCAGTTTCGACGCCGCCCGAGCCTCCCGTTGAAAGCGCTCGGCCTGTTCCTCCGTTTCGGCGCCGTCGCCGCGCGCGATCACCTTGAGCGCCACGCGCCGACCCAGTTCGCGGTCCACTGCTTCATACACCACCCCCATGCCGCCACGCCCGACCTCGCGGATCACGCGATAAGGGCCGATGTCGCGCGGCGCGGGGGGTGAAGAGGACGGCAATGGCCCGACGTCGGGCGCATCGCCACCCACGCTCTCCTCGTTCGGCGTCGGCTCCGGCGGGAACGGCGGGAGAAAGGCGCGCGTTTCCGCGCCCTCCGGCGACCCGATCTCGATCACTTCGTCCACCACGCGCGGCTGCGGCGCGTCGGGAACCGGGACGGCCTCGCCGCAGACGCGGCAGGCGACAGTGGCGCCCGGTTCCCGCCCCAGCGTGTTCTGGCCGGCGCCGCATGCGTCGCAGACCGCCCATTGCGCCTCCACGGCGGCGACGATGCGATCCAGCGCGCGCCCTTCCAGCAGGCGCAGGCCGCGCACGATGTCGGCCACGGGAACAATCTCGCCGCGCGCCACCCGCTCGCCGTGGGCGCGCACGACGCGGTCCCACTCCTCAGGTGTCAAAAACCCTCCGCGGAGCGCGATGGCGCCGAAGGCCACGTCCAACCGCTGGCGGTCGTCGGCGCCGAGGTCGCGCAGGAGCGCGCGGACGGCAAGGCGCACGTCTTCCGCCTGCGCCTCCGACAAAATGCCGAGGGCGACGAACAGGCGATCTATCGTCGGCCCGTCGGGGTCCCGCTGGCGCGCGTGCACGGCCGCCAGCGCCTGCCGCACGGTGCAGAAACCCAGTTCAACCGCCTTGCGGGCGTACAGGTCGGTCAGCCGCGCCGAGAGTCGGGTGGGCGTGCCGGGAGGTCCGGGGGATTCGGTGGGCATGCAGAGAGAGGAAGCGGCGTCCCGCGTGGCGTGGGGGTCGTTTGATAGTACGGTTCTCGCGGCGCAAGAGGAAGGCGTTAAGAGCCGGTCCCACACCCTCATTCTCGCGTTCGACCCGCTGCGAAACCCCGGGGATCGACGGGTCACGAACCGGGTTCGAGGAGGTTGGAGTACATCGGCGCGAGGGCGCGGTCACGGGCTTCGTGCGCGGCTGCGGCGTGATTCGGTTCACATCCGCAAAAGGCGCCGTTGGGGAACCACGCTTCAAGGCTCCGGCTCGATTTCGGTGAGGTAGTAAACGCGCTTCTCCCGCCCGAGCGAACTCTCCTCGATCTCTTCCTGGCACACGAGGCGATACTTGTGGTCGATTTTAACACCGCTGAGCGACGGTCCATCGTCAGCGGTCTTTCCTGACACCACCACACCCTGCTCCGTCTCCACGCGCCACGAGCCGTTCGTAGAATCCCCCTTCCTCAACGTGCCCTCGATCGTGACGATCTCCCGCGCGAGATTGGACACGCGGCCAAGGCGGTCAACGAGCGGGATCGCCTGCGCTCCGCTCACCGACCGAGCCGTGGCCTCGACGGTGCATGGCTCCGCCCACGAGTACCGAAGGTCTGATTTCGCCTCGACCAGGAGGCGAAGGAGATTGAGGTAAGCGCCGGCGAAATGGCCGCGATGCTCCTTCAGCGCCGCCAACGTCGACTCGGGGTCGCCGGCCTTCTCCAGAATCAAGTCGATCTGTTCCAGCGCGCGCCGGACTTCAGTCTGCCCAAACATGTCCGAACGCTTGGCCGCCGCGAGAAGGACGCGGAAAGATCCTGGCGCAGCCGGAACGATAACGTCCAGCAGGGAGGAGTCCGGATCGGCGTCGCGTCGACCGGCCTCTCCAAGGATCCGCCGTGCGCCGTGATACGCGTGCGTCACCATGCGTTGGATTCGCGTGAGCACGCCCGCCAAGGTGACTGCGTGGATGCGGTGTTCCGACGCGGACTCCGGAGGTTCGAGCGCCAGTTCCAACACCAAGTTGTTGCGTTTCCGTGCTTCGGTGATGGTTTCTGACGACGCCGCGCGGCGATGGAGCACGAAACCCGCTTCAGGGAGAAAACGACTATCGATGGTCTTCCCGGTCTGGGGGACGATCTCCACCGGCGCGTCGATATCAGCCGTCGGCGTCGCAAGGTACCAGGTGGTTTCGCCGCGTTTGAGGAAGAGGGAACGCAGATCGAGCGTGCCGGACCGGAACTGTCGCAACCGCTCCGGTTCCACTCCGACGACGAGATACCGGTCTTCGAGAGCGCCGGATTCCGCCAACACCGCCACGTAGTGCCCGCCGATCTCATCACGGGCCTCGAAGACCTGCACGCCGTCGTAGTAGCAGAGCGTCGCGTGGTGGCGAATGGTCTTCATGATTCCTCCGCCTCCACGGCGCATGCCGGCAGGATGTCGAAGTCCCTGGCGGGCCACCACGTATGATGCGACGGTGCCCCCGTCTGTTGAATTCGGCCCGCTCCGGCATTCAATCGAACGCGACAGACATGCGGGCGGTCCCGCAGGCTCGGCAGTTTACGAAGGTGTCGACTATCTGCAATGTCGGCATGGACCGACAAGCCCCGCGCGCGACACTCGTCGACGTTGAATCGGGCACGAGGCTTTTCGGCCCGTTGTGACCTGAAGTCATCGTCGGTCGGCGGGTTCGTTCGCGCCAAGCGAAAAACCTCGCGCGGCGAAGCGATCTCTTCGGATTCGACCGGCGGGCAGCCTTCGGGCAGTTGCTCGCGGTAGTTCATGTCATGAAGCAGAATAAAAGACCCTCCGCGGTGCGCGCAACGCTCCCTTCGGTTTTCGCGACGTCAGCGGAGGCACGGCGCGGACGGCAAGGCGCACGTCTTCCGCCTGCGCCTCCGACAAAATGCCGAGGGCGACGAACAGGCGATCTATCGTCGGCCCGTCGGGGTCCCGCTGGCGCGCGTGCACGGCCGCCAGCGCCTGGCGCACGGCGCAGAAACCCAGTTCCACCGCCTTGCGGGCGTACAGGTCGGTCAGCCGCGCCGAGAGTCGGGTGGGCGTGCCGGGAGGTCCGGGGGATTCGGTGGCCATGGCGCTCGTCTCGTCAACCGGCGGCTCAGTGCGCCGGCGCCTCCGCTTGCGAGGCGTAAGCGGACGATGAGGCGGCGGCGGGCGCGGCCAGGCGCTCGGCGACGATCTCGGCCAGGTCTTTCACGGCGACCCGCTCGCCCGCGCCGCGGTCGGTGACGCCGTCGGCCAGCATCACCTTGCAGAAGGGACAGGCGGTGGCGATGAGCGACGCCCCGGTGGCCAGCGCCTGGTCGGTGCGCTTGTGGTTCACGCGCGTGCCGAGGCGCTCTTCCAGCCACATGCGGCCGCCGCCGGCGCCGCAGCACAGGCCTTCCTCGCGGCTGGCCTCCATTTCGACGAGCTCGGTGTTGGGCAGCGCGGCGAGAATGGCGCGCGGGGCGTCGAACGTGTCGTTGTAGCGCCCCAGGTAGCAACTGTCGTGATAGGTCACCGCGCCCTCGATGCGCCCCTCCATCTTCACCCGCCCCTCTACGATGAGGCGCTCGGTGAACACCGAAT
>JACQVU010000052.1 GCA_016209585.1 Planctomycetota bacterium | reverse complement strand
GTGCTGGGCCGCGGATGGGGGCTGGTGGTCTACCTCCTCGACTTCGCCAAGGGCTTTGGCCCCGTGACCGCCGCCCTCCACGTGCCGGCGCGCGCCGGCATCGACGCGCCGTGGCCGTGGGAGACGGCCGCCATCGCCGTGGGAGCGGCGGCCATTCTCGGCCATGTCTTCCCCGTCTACCTGCGGTTCCGGGGCGGCAAGGGGGTCGCCACCAGTTCCGGCGTGATGCTGGCGCTGGCGCCGCTGCCCACGCTCGTGGCCGGCGCCGTCTTCCTGCTGGCGCTGCTCGTCACGCGCTACGTCTCGCTGGGCAGCATGCTCGGCGCGGTCGCGCTGCCGGCCGCGGTGGCCGCGCTGGACGCCCTGGCGCGTCGCCCGGTGAGCGCCCCGCTGCTGTTCTTCACGTCGCTGACGGCCGCGGCGGTCGTCTTCCTTCACCGGGCCAACGTCCGGCGGCTTCTGGCCGGGAGTGAGCCGAAAGCCTTCGCGCGGCCGGCGTCGGGCGCTCCGGCGGACCCGGCCCCGGGCGGGAGCGGAGGGGCGCCGTGAGCCGCGGGCGGGTGGTGACGGCCTTTTCGGGCGGGATCGAGTCCTGCTGGACGGCGTTGGCGCTCAGCCGGCGGCTGGGATATGACGTGATCACGGTGACGGTGGACACCGGCGGGTTCGAGGGGCGGGACCTTCTGAGGCTCAAGGCGCGCAGCCTCACGGAGCTGCACATGGCGGGGCACGAGACGGTGTCGGTGAAGGAGGAGGCTTGTCGTCACATCCTCTCCCACCAGGTGCGGGCCAATCTCGTGTCGCCCACCGGCCTGCCGGAGATGCTGGCCGCGGCGCGCTTGTTGCAGGCGCGGGAGGTGGCCCGCGCCGCGGCGCGGCTGCGCGCCGACGCCATCGCCTATGGCGCTTCCGGGAACGGGCAGGACGCCCTGGCGTTCGAGAGCGGGTGGCGCATCTTCGCCCCCGGCTGGGAGGTGCTGGACCCTTCGGGCGGCGAGGTGGTCAGCCGCGAGGAGAAGGTGCGGTACGTGGTCGAGTGCGGCGTGCCGGTGGAGGTGCGGGCGGAGAGCCTGTCGGAAGATCGCTACCTCTGGGCCACGTTCATCGAATACAAAAGTCCGCGGGAGGCGTGGGACGCCCCGCTGCTGGACCTGCTTCCCGACGGCGAGACGCGGGCGGAAACGAAGCCGCGCGAGATGCTTCTCGGTTTTGAGGGTGGCCTGCCCGTCTCCATCGGCGGCCGGCGGATGGAGCCGGTGGCGCTCGCGGAGCAGTTGGCGCAGGCCGGCGCGGCTTTTCGCGTCGGCCGGGGAGTGTCGCACGAAGTGCTCGGCGCCGGCCTGCGGCGGCGGGTGGCTTTCGACGCGCCGCTGCACGCCATCCTGGCGCCGGCGCACCGCGAACTGGAGGCGATGGTGCTGACTCCCGATCAACTGGACCTGGGCGCCGCGCTGGCCCGCCGGTACCGCGAGATGCTCTACGGCGGGCGCTACTACGATCCCGCCGCGCGGGACATCGAGGGGTTCTTCCAGAGCCACCAGAGCCGTGTGACCGGCGAGGTGCGTTTGCGCCTCCTGCCGGGCCGGGTGGAGGTGCTGGCGGCTCATTCCCCCCACGCCCTCACCGACGAGGCCGCCCTGCCCGTGGCCGGCGGGCCGGGGTTGTGGAGCCCGCGCGACATCGCCGGCTACGCGCACGTGGCCGCCACCACCTCCGCGCTGGCGGCCCGGCTTTTCGCCGACGCCGCCGCGGGAGCGCCCGGCCTGGGATCGGCGCCACCGGCCGCGGCGGTCACGCCAAAAAACGCGCCGACGGCGGCCACGGCGCCGGGGAAGAGGTGACCGGACCATGAACGACCTCATCAACTGGCTGCGGGAGACGATCGCCGCCGGCGGGCCGGACGCCGCGCGGGTCTGGGCCGTGGGCCGGGCGCTGATGGTGGCCGCGCTGCTCTTCCCGGTGGTGCTCTTCGTCAGCCGCAGGGTGCGCGCGGCGGTGACGAAGCGGCGGACGCCGCAGGCCGGCTTCCTGGCCGGCAAGGTGATCCTCTACCTGGGCGGCGGGCTGCTGCTGCTCTCGACGCTGGGCGAACTGGGGTTCGACGTCTCCACCCTGCTCGGCGCGGCCGGCGTGGCGGGGGTGGCGCTCGGTTTCGCGGCGCAAAGCACGGTGTCGAACCTGATCAGCGGCTTCTTCCTGGTCATCGAGCGCCCGTTCGTGGTGGGAGACACCGTGAGGCTGGGCGACGTGACCGGAGAGGTGCTGTCCATCGACCTCCTCTCGGTGAAACTGCGCACGTTCGACAACCGCCTGGTGCGCATGCCCTCCGAAGCGGTCTTCAAGGGCAACGTCGTGAACATGACCCGCTACCCCACCCGCCGGCTCGACATCAACGTCGGCGTCGGCTACGGCGAAGACCTGAAGCGGGTGGGGCAGGTGCTGCTGGACGTCGCCCGCGCCGACCCGCGTTGTCTCCAGGAGCCGCCGCCGAGCGTGCGCTTCGACAAGTTCGGCGCTTCGTCGGTCGACTTTGTCCTGGCGCTCTGGGTCTCCACCGCCGAGTTCTGGAACGTCTCCTACACGCTGCCGGTGGAGATTCACGCCCGCTTCCGCCAGGAGGGGATTTCCATCCCCTTCCCCCAGACCACGCTCTCGGCGCTGCCCGATTCCCCGCCGCTGCCGGTGCGCGTGGTCTCCTGACCCCCGCCTTTGGGTGCTGGGTGTTGGGTGCTGGGCCCAACACCCAACACCCAACCCCCAACACCGCAGTAC
>JACQVU010000509.1 GCA_016209585.1 Planctomycetota bacterium | reverse complement strand
CTACCAGGACGGTGACAACGACGGCTTCCCCGACCGGGTTCCGGCCCCCGGCGACTCGGCGTTCGCCGAGTTCTTCCCGTTCGACGTCGCCCATCATCGGTTCGACATCCAATACACGCGCCTCTCCGATGGTCATCTGCCCGACAAGCAGGAGGTGCTCATCACCGTCACGTTCGAGAGAACGCGCGCCACGGGGCGCGAGGAGGTCGACAAGTTCCAGAAAATCGTCATCGTGCCCTACCCGGCGAAGTAGGCGCTCACGGGGCGAGCGATTCAAGCGCCGGAAGGTGAACCGGTGACCCCCGGTTTTCGTATTGAAGTAGGGGGAGTCGTCGGTCCCCGTCGGCGGCCGCGAGTGGGGCTGAGGGGGCGGAGGCTGAAGGCAAGAGGCGCGTCATGGTGAGAACCGCTCGATCCGTCCGCGTGTTGGTCGGCTTTTCCCTCTGGACCGGCGCGGCGATCGGCGCGGGCTGGTTGGCCCACTCGGCCGCCGACGGCGCTTTCCCGGTGGTGAGCGAGTTGGTGTCGTCGGTCACGGATCCGCCGCCGCGGTTCGAGGTGCGCTACCCGCGGCCGGTTCCGGCGCGGGCGGGCGACCGCGTCTACGTCAACGAGTCCGGCGGCCCGCGCGCGGTGGGGGAAGTGACGGCCGTGCGCGCCGAGCCGGGCGGCGGGTGCGCGGTGGTGGTGGCGGCCTTTCCGGAGTGCGCGGCGTTGATCGACGTCGATGCCGCGTTCGATCTCGTCGCCTCGCCGCGCGACGCGGCCGAGATCCTCCAACTGCTTTTCGATGAACGGACCATGCCGGTCGTCCGGGCGGAGGTGGACGCCTTCCTGGCCGCGCACGAAAGCGCGTTCCGCGACCGCCTCTGGCCGCTGCTTCGGAAGTCCTGGACCGAATACTACACCGAGATCGAGGCCGATCTTGAGAAGGCCGTCGTCGCCCGTCGCGACCGGCTGGAGGCGGCGTTCCGGCGCCACTTCGACCCCGTGGCGCGCAAAGACCTGGCGCCCCTGGTGCGCGACCGGGTGTGGCCGGCCATCCAGACGCGGTGCGAGGCCGAGTTCAGCGCCATCGGCGCGGAACTGGTGGAAGCCGCGCCGAAGATGAAGATCGGCTTCCTGGCCCTCTGGCAGAGCCTGCCCGGGACCGCCAACGATCACGTCGAGCGCGCCTTCCGCGAGTTCCTGAACAGCGACGGCGCGGCCATTCTCAACCGGCATGAAACGGCGCTGGTCGCCGGCATCTCCGGGGCCTTTGACGACATGGCCGCCGACGACCGCTTGCACGCCCTGGTGCGCTCCGTGGCCACCGACTTCGTCAACGACGACGAAACGCAGACCGTGGTCAACGAGGTGCTGCTGGAGAGCATCATCGACAACCCCAAGACCCCCGCCTTCCTCTCGCGCCTGAAAGACGCGCCCGAGGTGCGCGCGCTCGCGGCCGACATCTGGAGCGACTTCGAGCCGCACCTCTACCGCATCGCCAACGCGCTGCTGCTCGACCCCGCCGGCGAGCGCATCAACCCCGCTTTCGCCCGCGTGCTGCGTTCCGAGGTCTTCCAGAAGCAAGACCGCTGGTTCCTCGTCACGCCCGGAAAACCGGGCGCACGCCCCGCCGCCTCCGGCACGGTGTTCGTCGGCCGGCGCGCGGGCGGCGCTCCGTGATCGATCCAGCCTTCGACTCCATGCCGCCCGTCCTCCCTCCCGACGCCGAGACCGGCGCGGCCCCGGTCGTGGAGGTCCGTGACCTCACCATCAAGCGCCAGGACCGCACGCTCTTGGCCAACGTCAACCTCTCGGTCCACGCCGGCGAAGTGACGCTCCTGGTGGGCGCATCGGGCGCGGGGAAGACGGTCTTGCTGAAGGTGCTGCAAGGGCTTCTGACGCCCGATTCCGCGGTCTTCTCTTTTCAGGGTTCGGTGCGCCTCTTCGGCCGCGAGGTGATCGGCCCCGCCGGCGGCGGCCCGCCGGCGCGCGCGGTCTTTTGCCGCGTGGGTATGGTCTTCCAGGAGAACGCCCTGTTCGACGAACTCTCGGCCGCGCAGAACCTCAAGTTCGCCCGCGCCCACGCCCGCCCGCGGCCACGCGCGCCGACCCCCGCGGCGACCGGCGCCGGCGACCGCCTCCCGTCGCCCAAAGAACTCCTGGTCTCGCTCGGCGTGGAGCGCGACCTCGCCCGCAAACATGACCTCTCGCGCCGCTCCGGCGGGGAGCGCAAGCGCATCGCCATCGCCCGCACGCTGGCCTACGACCCCGACCTGCTGCTCTTCGACGAACCCACCGCCGGCCTTGACCCCGTCTCCGCCGCCCGCGTCGCGGCGCTGATCGGCGAAAAGTGCGTCGATCGCCGCCGCGCGGCCGTGGTGGTGACGCACGACTACCAGCACTTCGCGGCCGTGCGGGCCCGCGTGGTGGTCGTCGACCCCCGGGACGGCACAACCCTCGAATTCCCCGCCGGCCTCGACCACACCGAACGCATCCGCTCCTTCCTGGAACAGACCATGCGATCGCTCCCCGCCCGCGACACCGCCGGCGCGGGCCTGGGCGAGTCGGTGGCGGGGTTCTTCGAGCGCACCACGCGTCTGGTCGAGAGCCTGCTGCTCTTCCCCCTGCGTCTCCTGCCGCTCTGGCGCCGGGCCTTATGGGGGCTTCACTACTGCCTGCACTATCTGCGCATCGTGGCGCTCGGTTCGGCGTTGCCCTACGTGGCTTTGGCCGGCGCGCTGGTGGGGTTCGTGGCCACCTACTTCACCTTCGAGTACTTCCCCTACCGCAACTACACCGAACCCCTGATGAGAGACGAGGTGCTGGCCGCCATCGGCCTGCTGCTCTACCGCGTGCTCGTGCCGGTCTTCGTCACCGTTCTCACAGCCGCCCGGTGCGGCGCGGCGGTGACGGCCGACCTGGGCAACCGCGTCTATTCGCAACAACTGGACGCGATGCGCACCTTCGGCGTCAATCCGCACCGCTACCTGGCCACGGCGGTGACGTGGGCCTTCCTGCTGGGCGCGCCCCTCCTCGCGGCCGTCGGATACGCGGCGGCCGAAATGGCCTCCTTCCTCGGCTTCTGGGTGGTGCGCGGCGACGGGAGCGAAGTCCCCTCGTTCCACTTCTGGTCGGTGAACTACCACCAGCAGGTCCGGCAGCCGGGTCTGTCGTGGAGCGACTGGTTCGCGAGCCTGGACCTCGCGGCCGGCGGCTCCGCCCTCGTTGACCATCTCCGCGCCGCTCCCTTCTATCTGGGCGCCGGGTGGCTGGCGCTCAAGGTGCTGGTGTCGGGGGCGGGGATGGCGTTCGTGTCGTACGCCTGCGGCACGTCGCCCAAGCCCTCTTCCACAGCCGTGACCTCAGCCGTCACGCGGGCGATTCTGTACGGCACGCTCTTCGTGCTGCTGACGCACGCCGTTTTCGCGTTCTTCGAGTTCGCGGAGTGAGCCCCAGCACCCAAAGGCTGAAGGTCGAACTCAGAACTCTTCATCGCCCGCCGCCGGCGGAAGTGGCGCGGGCTTCTTTCCTGGCGGCGCGGGGCGGGGCTTCTCCCCGGTCGCGGCGGGGGTCGCGGGCGCGGTCGCGGCGGCGCCATCGGTCCAGCGGAGCCGGGCGAAGATGGCGAAGTGGTCGGAGGGGTGTTTTTCGCCCTCCTTGTCCTTCACCACCTGCCACGCCGCCGGAGAGAGGCCGGAGCCGCGGAAGAAGACGTGATCGATGGTCTGGGCGAAGTCGTGGTCGGAGCCGTCGGAAGTGACCGGCTCCTTCGAGTTCTCCACCGCCTCGTGCGCCGCGCGGAAGACGCTGGCCGTGAGCGTCTTGTAGGCTTCCGAATCCGGCTTCGAGTTGAAGTCGCCGGTGAAGACGATGGGGAGGTCGGGCGGGAAGAGCTCGGCCACCTTTTGCAACGTGAGCGGGGCCGACCTGGCCTGCGACGGGGAGGTGTTGTCGTAGTGGGTGTTCATGAACACCAACTCGCGCCCCGTGGCCGTGTGCTTGAGCCGGACCCAGACGCAGAGGCGGAAGAGGAAGTTGCCGAAGCCGCGGGACTGCTTCTCTGGCGTGGGCGAGTGCCACCAGAACCCCTCCGCCACCTTCTCGAACGCGGCGGCGCGGAACATGAGCGCCGAGTCGGTGTACGAGGGGCTGACCGCGGTGTACTCGGGCAGTTGCTCCTTGAGCCAGGTCAGTTGCGCGGGCATCGGTTCCTGGAGACCGATCAGGTCGAGATCATACTTCCTGATGATCTTCAGGATCACCTGCCGGCGGACGTTCCACGGCTCGAACCCGGGGTCTTGCAGCGGACCGCCGACGAGGATGTTGTACGAGAGCACGTTGAGCGTGACAGCCGCGGCCGCGGGCGCCGGCGCGGGCGCCGGCGCGGGCTTCCGCGATGGTTTTCCCTTCGGCGAATCGGCGGGCGCGGCCCGTTTTCCTTGCCGCGCGCCCCGCCCCGTTTGGCCCTCCTGGGCGCCGGCGGGAACGGCGGCCCCACAGGCGGCGGCCAGCGCCAACGTCAGCGCCAGCGCCGCCCGCGCGACGGGGCGCGAGCGATGGAGCGCCGGCATGGTCAGAAGTCCTCCCCCGTCGCGGGCGCGGGCGCGGGTTCCGGTTCCGGTTTTTTCGCGGGCGCCGGCTTCTTCTCCGGGGCGCCGGCGGTTTTCTCGGGGGGCTTGCAGGCCCAGGCGATAGCGTCGTCAAGTTGGGCCACGCGGTCCCGGGGCATGCCGCGGGGGCCGTCGTACTCGGTGTACTTCGCGCGGAACCCCTCCTTGGCGAGCAACTCGACGCTCTTCTGGGCCATTTCACGCACCAGCCCGGCGCCGTTGACGCGGGCGTCGTCGTCCTTGGCCTGTAACAGGGCGACGGCCACCTTGCCGGCGTTTTCCTTGGAGAGATCGGGCTTCAACATCTCGGGGATGGCCGTGCCGCAGAAGTTGACCACGGCGGGGAACTTGCCGGGATGGCGCAGCGCGGTCTGGATGGCCACCAGCCCCCCCTGGCCCACGCCGCACAGCACGACGCGGGAGGCATCGATCTTGTAGCGCGCCTGGATCTTCCCCAGCACGTACACCACGGCGTCGGAGGCGATGGCTACGTCCCACGCGGTCTGGTCCTGGTTGTTCGGGTTCACGATGCTGCCCTGGACGGCGACCACCAGCCACTTCTTCTGGTCGGCGAAGGCGTGAAACTCCTCGATGAAGGTGTAGGCGTTGCTCCCTTCCTCATGGAGCACGATGAGCAAGGGGTGGGCCTGGTCCTTGTCGAAGCCCTCGTAGCGGTAGGTCTTGTAGAAGGTTTCCAGGACCGACTGCTCGGTCTCGGCCTTGCGGCGTTTGACCTCTTCCTCGATGAAGGCTTTGTACTCCGCGGAGTCGCGGAGGTTGTCCATGTCCGAGTCTTTGGCCATGTGGGCGATCATGTCCTGGCCGAGACGGCGGTCGAAGAGGCCGCGTTCCTTGGCGATGCCCAGGTATTTCATGGCCTCGTCTTTCTGCTTCATCTGGGCGTAGCCGCAGGCGACGTTGTAGGGTGAGATCGGATCGCCGGGTTGCAGATCCATGCACTTCTTGAACAAATCGACGCCCTCCTGGGAGTGGCCGCTTTCCAGCGCCTTGATCCCCTTCTGAAAGAGCGCGCTGTAGTTCTCGCTGTCGCCGCCCTCTTCGTCCTGGGCGAGGAGGCGCGTCTGGCCGGCGAGCAGGGCGAGAAACGCCACGAGCAGGAACGGAACCGACTTCTTCATGGGTGGATCCTGTCAGTTGAGGGCCAGGCGTTCACGGATGAACTCCGCCCGTTTCTGGTCGCGCTCGGCGGTTTCCAGTTCCCGCCCCGCGAGTTTCTGGATGTGCGCCGGCAACGTCAGAATGAACAGTTCATTCAGGGCGCCGAGGCCCACTTCGGGAAGAATGCCAAGGTTGATCCCCATGCGCACGCTGGACAGGTGCGACATCGCCTCCTCGGAGTTGATGCTGCGCGCCGTCGCCAGGATGCCCCGCGCCCGCCACACCCGGTCCTCGAACAGGGCGCGGTCGTTCTTCATCAGCACCTCGCGCATGTTGCGCTCGTACTCCAGGATTTTCGGCACCACGGCCGACAACCGCTCGACGATCTCCTCCTCCGTGAGGCCCAGCGTCACCTGGTTGGAGATCTGGAAAAAGTCGCCGTAGGCCTGCGAGCCTTCGCCGTACAGCCCGCGCACCACCATGCGCATCTTCTCGACCGCATGCAACACCTTGTCCATCTGCCGCGACATCTGCAGCGCCGGCAGGTGAAACATCACCGAGGCCCGCATCCCCGTCCCCAGGTTCGTCGGGCAGGCCGTCAGGTAGCCGTACTGCGGCGAAAACGAATAGTCAAGAAACGACTCCAGCCGATCGTCGGCCTGGGTCGCCTTCTCCCACGTGTCCCACAACTGCAGGCCGGAGCGCAACACTTGCAGCCGGATGTGGTCTTCCTCCAGCAACATGATGCTCACGGTCTCGTCGCGGTCAAAAATCACCGCGCGGTCCCCCTCCCCCAGCGAGTGCTCCTTGGAGATCAGGTGCCGCTCGACCAGGAACAGCCGATCCACCCCCGCCGTCTCGTTCAGGTTGATGTAGATCGGGTTCCCCACCACCTTCGCGTCCAGCACCGCGCGGCGCAGGTGGCGCTCCAGCCGCGTCTGCTGCTCGGCTGAGAGCCGCGTATGGAACGCGAAGCCGTCGACGTTCCGCGCCAGCCGCACGCGCGAGGAAATGACGATGTCAGACTCCGGGCCGGCCCCCAGCAGCCACTCGCCGCCCTTGCGTGGAAGATCGTTCAACTCCATCGGCGTCACGCCTCATCGCGGCCGCCCCGCGGCCGGCGCCGGTCAAGCCTTCTTGCGCTCCAGATCGAAAATCTGGTCGCGCAACACGGCGGCCTTCTCGTAGTCCTCCACCCGCACCGCCTCTTCCAGGTCTTTCTTCAGCCGGCGCAACTCGCGCTGCTGCTGGATGCCTTCGCCCGACTTCGAGGGCACCTTCCCCACGTGCTCCGTGGCCTGCTGCACCCGCTCCACCAGCGGGTCCAGAAGCGCCTTGAACGCCACGTAGTCGGCGGCGCAGCCGAGGCGCCCCCCGGACCGGAACTCGGTGAACGTGATGCCGCACTCGGCGCAGGCGATCTCCTTCCCGCCCGCCGCCGCCATCTCCGGCGGCACCACGATGCCCGGCAGCGCGGCCTGGAGCGACTCCGCGATCTTCCCCAGCACCGTGCCGACCATGGCGGGCAACGCCCCCGCGCCCGGAGAGGTCACGTGCTTCTCCTGCGCGCACTGTTCGCAGAAGTGCGACTCGCGCCGTTTCCCGTTGGCGATCTCCGTGACGTGCACTTTCGCCACGGCCTTCTTGCAGCCTTCGCAGAGCATGGGCCTGATCCTCGCCGACGCGGCCTCCGGAGAAGTTCAAACATACCATATCCCAACGGATTTTGATATTCAATGAACGTCCCCGACCCCGTATCTTTGACGGGTGCGCGCCACGGGTCGGGCGATGGGGTGTCGATGCGGTTCTCCTTCGGCGTTCTGCTGCTCCTCTTTTCCGCCGTGCTGGTCCCGGCGGGGGTGTGGTGGGCGCTGACGGTCGCGCCGGACATCGAGGGGATGACGTTCCTGCAGCGGCTGGTCTACTTCCACGTTCCCTCGGCGCTTCTGGCGTACGTGTTGTTCACCATCGCGGCGGCGTGCGGGCTGCTCTATCTGTGGAGCGGCGACGGCGCGTGGGACGCGGGAATGGTGGCGGGTATCGAGACCGGGCTGCTGGCGCTGAGCGTGGTGATCGTGACCGGGGCGGTCTGGGCGCGCAACGAGTGGGGGCGCTGGTGGGTGTGGGATGACCCGCAACTGACCTCCACCGCGGTGCTCTGGTTCGCCTACGTGGCGGTGCTGGTGGTGCGAGCCTGTGTGATCACTCCCGGTGACGCCGTGCGTTTGACGGCGGTGCTCTCGCTGGTGGGCGTGCTCTTCTGCTTCCTGGCGCGGGCGATCTACTTCCTCGGCCAGGAACAGGTGCTGCACCCGGTCACCGTGCCGATGGGCCGGGCGCAGGGCAGCGACCCCGGCGCGGTGGCGGACCTGCGCGCCGCCAAGACCATCGGGTGGCTCGCCTGCGCCGCGGTCTACTTCGCGCTCTTCCTGCTCCGGCGCCGCGTGGCGCGGGCGGAGCAGACGGTGGGGCGCATCGAGGCCCGCCTGGAGGCCGCCTGATGGCCCGGCGCCGTGGCTTCCACCTGTTGGCCGCCGTGCTGGCCGCCATGCTGGCCGTGACGCTGGCGGGGGGTATCGGAACGCCGGCGCGCGCGGCGTCCGGCGAGCCGGGCCGTGAAGAGACCCCGCCGCCGGCTCCCGCGGGGGGCGACAGTTCCGCGGCGCCCGCCCCGACGTCGGCGCGGGCGGGGGCTACGAACCCGGCCCCTCCGCCGCTGACGCCGGACGAGCAGCGCGCGCAGGAGCGGCGGTTGATGGCGATCGCGGCGGGGGCGGTCTGGTCGCTTTTCACGGCGTACGCTCTCTACCTCTTCGCCAGGATGCGCGGCCTGGAGCGGCGTCTTGGCGTGGTGGCCACCGAGGCCGACAGGAGCGCGGGCTTAGGCGCCGGCGCCGGCGCCGGCGATCCGGCCGCGCCGGGGGGCAGGTGACGAACCGCCATGCGCCTTCGCAAAGTTCTGGTGGTGGAAGACGACGCGGGGATCTCGCTGATCCTCAAGAAGTTCTTTCAGGACGCGGGCTGCTCGGTGCAGGTGGCGGGCAGCGGGCGCGCCGCCCTGCTGAAG
This sequence comes from Planctomycetota bacterium, assembly GCA_016209585.1. Taxonomy (GTDB): domain Bacteria; phylum Planctomycetota; class UBA8742; order JACQVU01; family JACQVU01; genus JACQVU01. Next base: position 6,467 of record JACQVU010000509.1, on the reverse strand, counting down.
GCCATGCCCCAGCGCAAAGAGGGCACGGCGCGGCACACCACGACCATCCTGGTGCCGCAGTACGATCTGATCACGATGGACATGATGATGCCCAACTGGGACGGGGTGACGGCCATCGACGCCATCCTGCGGATGAACCCCGACTCGGTGTTCGTGGTGATCAGCGGCGTGCAGGACCAGAAAATCCGCGAGCAGGTGCTGAAGATCCCCAACGTGAAAGCCTGGATCGAGAAGCCCTTCAACCGCGACGGCCTGCGCAAAGTGATTACCGACGTTTTCGGCCCCGACGCGCTGGACCCCGCCGCCGGCGACACCCCGGCCGGCGGAGGCAACGCCGCGGGGCCATAGCGCCACCGGCGGGCCGTCACCGCGGGGCGGGACCCGGGCCAGCGCCCGCCAGCCACCGTTCCGAGTCGGCGGCGTCGGCCGACACCCGTTCCGCGGCGTTTCGAATCGCCTGCGCCGCGTTGCGCACCTGCTCAAGATCGCGCTCGGCCGCGGCGATCTCGTCCACGGTTGGGGCGGCTCCGGCCTCGCTCCCCGGCGGCGGGGAAAGACCCCGGCGCGCGGCGGCGAGGTGGGCGGCCAGGCTCTCGATCCGGCGTGTCAACCGCGCCAGGCGCGGGTCGCTTCCCGGTTGACCCACTTCCTCCTCGATGCCGCGCAGCGCGCTCCGCGCCTGGGCGAGCGCGCGGCGGGCCGCCTCCCGGCTGTCGCGCTCCGCCGGGGCGGCCACCGCCGGCGCGGGCGCCGCGGGCGAAACGTCAGCGCCCGGCCCCCGGCCAAGCACTCCTGAAGAAAGAGGAAGCGCGCCGGTCGAGGCGTTGTTTGATCCGGCGCGCCGCCCCGGTTCGCCCATCCCGGCATCGGGGGCGACCACACCGCGGACGAGCAGCGCCAGCGCGATCACCAGCGCCACCGTGGCGGCGGCCGCGTAGTAGCCGAGCCAGCGCGGTCCGCCACCGCCGGTGGGGCCGGGCGGCGGCGGGGACGCGGACGCGGGCGCGGACGTCTTGCCACGGCGCGCGATAGCCGCCGCCATCCCGGGGCGAGGCGAGCCGCTGGCGTCGCCGGGGGACGGGAAGCCGCCAGCCGCGCCGGAAGTTTCGGCGGCGCCCGGCGACAGGTCGACCTCGGTGACGTTCAGGCCCAGGGCGGGGTTCTCGCTGACCCGCGTGCCGCAATGGACGCAGTAGAAGACGCCGGCCGGCAGAGGGCGCAGACACTTGCGGCAGTTTTTGGCGGCGCGCGCGTCGCGCGCCGGAGTGTCCTGGCCTGACCTCTGGCTGGCTGCGGCGGGCGTGGCGGCGGTCACGGTCGCCGCGCCGACTGTGGGGGCGCTCGCGGACGCGCCGCTTCCCGCGTTGGGGGCGCCGCCGGCGGCGGCGGCGTCGCGGATGGCCTGGTCGTTGCGGTTTTTGGTCGCGCGGCGGCGCTCTTCGACGACGCCCACCGGCTGGGTGCGGACGACTTTCTTGCCGCAGTACCCGCAATAGCGCGCGCTGGCGTCGCACTCCGTCCGGCAGAACCAGCACTGAACCGTGACCGGCATGGGTGAGGTCTTTCCGTCTCCGTGCCGATCCACCGTCGGTCACGGGCTTCGCGGGTCCTCGCCGCGGGAATCGGCGAGCGCGGCCCGAACCGCCGTGGCGCAAGCGGCCGCCAGGTTCACGGAGGACTCAGCGACGGCCCGATCACAATGAGGTATTTCCGACGGGTATCGTGCCTGAATCGCGTACGGAGTCAACACCCTGACGCTGGCGAGAGAGTCCGCCAGCGGAGCGTCGACCGTGCCGACGAGCCGAAGCAACTCCTTGAGGTCGTGGGTCTTGGTGAATTCAACTTGGTGATGAACCAGGATCGCCTTCAGGAATTTCTCCGCGGCCTGCTGGGCATGAAAGCAGATGGTGTTGAACCACGACGTGTGTTGCGTGAGCAGGTACCGGGCCACGTCCAGGTCCTGGCCCGCGGACGTGAGCCACTCGCGCACCAGTTCCCGTTTCACCTCGTCATGAGCGCGCATAGATCGTCACGCCGCGGTGGTGCGCGGGATACGCGATTCCTCCGATCACGTCCTTGGACTCGTTGAACCGGTCCGCGTTCATGACGATCACGTCGAACGGGTGTTCCAGGTCGTCGAGGGCATCGCGGATCCGCACGCTTTGGGCGCGCGGGTCCGCGCCGGAATCGTCGACGACCAGCAGATCGATGTCGCTGTCGCCCGTCGCGGCGCCGGCCGCCGCCGAGCCGAAAAGAATGACGCGCTCCGGTTGAGACACCGAAAGAACGCGGCGAACGATTCCCTTCAGGTCTTCAGCCGTGAGGTGTCGCGCGGAGATTGGCATGGCGGAAAAGGTGACCGGCGCCCGCGGCAGCGCGCGCTGGCGTCGCACTCCGTCCGGCAGAACCAGCACTGAACCGTGACGGGCATGGGTGGTATCCTACCCTTGGCGCGAGCGACGCGAAAGCCCCCCGGGCCGTCGCCGTGATCCTTGTCACAATGTCTAAACCTCTCGTGGTCCGGTCGCTGCGCCTCCTGGCCGCGGGCGTGGTGCTGGCGTTCGCGGCGGTGGGGGTCTACCAGACGCTGCCCCTGGCGGTGGAGGCGGTGTCGTCGCGGCGCGAGCCGCCTCCGACCCCGGCCGAGCGGGAAGCGCCCGGCGCGACGCGGGTGTTGTGCGTGGGCGACTCCTACACCTACGGCTTCGGCGTCACCGGCGAGCAGGCCTACCCCAGGCGGCTGGAGGGGCGCCTGTCGCAGGCGCTGCCGGGGCGTGCCGTGCGGGTCTACAACCTGGGGGTTCCGTCGATGAGTTCCTCGCAGGCGCGCCGCGCCGCCGAGGAGGCCTTTGACGACTACCAGCCGGGGGTGATCCTCTTCCTGGCCGGTGTGAACAACACGTGGAACTTCCAGGATTCCAGCGTCTTCGAGGATGCGGCGCTGGCGAACCTCGCGCGGGCCGAGGGCATCGATCCGGAGTGGGAGGCGAAGTTCACGCGCGTGCGGGTGGCGCGCCTCTATCGCCTGCTCACCCGCGGCCTGAGCGCGGGGGCCGGCGCGAACGGCGTCGGCGGCGCGGCGCCGGACGCCGCTCACGCCGCGGGGGACGTCATGGCCGATGAACTCGCCCGCGAAGGCCGCCCCCGCGAGTTCGCCCAGCGGCTGGAACAGGCCAACGGTGTTCCCGCCGCGCCGCCGCTGCGCCAGGCGCGGCCGATTCCGCCGCGGTTGCTCGCCTTGGCCGGCCCCGAGGCCGACGAGCAGGCCCGGCGCGAGGCGGCGCTGGTGGCCGGCTTCGCGCCCAGCGACAACGAACGCGCCGCCTTGGCCGCGGCGGCGCCGGAGATTGAGGTTGCCCGCGTCCACGCCGCCGCCGGCGAGGTGGAGGCCGCCGTGGCCGGGTTCCGCGCCATGCTGGCGCGCGTGCCGGGGGCGCTGGCCCCGCGCCTTTTCGCGCTGGAGACCTTGTTGGCCGCCGGCCGGGAAGATGACGCGCGCCGCTTCGCCGAGGAGAGTCTGGGCGCGGCGCCGCACCTCTTCCCGGTTCCGGTCCGGTTGGCGCGCCATTTCAACGAGGCCGGCCGGTACGAGGCCTGCGCGGAAATCCTGGCGCCGCTGGTGGCGAGATTCCCGGGCGCGTGGGACTTGCGGCTCCTGTACGGCGTCGCGCTCCACCAACTCGGTCGCTTCGGGCCGGCGCGCGACGCGCTGGCCGAGGCGGTGGCGCAAAACGATCTGTTGTGCGAGGGCCACGACTGCCTCGCCCGCGCGCTCATTCACCTCGGGGAGTTCGACGCGGCCTTCCTCACCGTCCAGCGGTACCGCGCCCTGCTGCCGGCCAGCCCGCGCGGGCCGCTGCTGCTCGGTTTCCTGGAGTTCCGGCGCGGGAACCTGCTGGTAGCCGAACAGCAACTGGGCGACGCGCTCCTGCGCCACCCGGACCTCACCGAAGCGCACTGGTATCTCGCGGAGACGCTGGTGCAGGCGGGCAAGCCCGAACGCGCGCGCGAAGAGGCCGTCGCGGGCTTCGAGACCACCGGCGATCTCGACCGGCTGGTGCGCGTCGTCGGCTCCTCGCTTTCGCATGACGCGGACCGCGTCCGCGCCGAATTGGCGCGCATCGACGCCGATCTCACGGCGCGTTTCCCAGACGCCTGGAAGAGCGAGTGGCTCGCCCCCGTGCGCACCGCCGGGCGCGCGCTGGCGGCGCGCATCCTGGCGCACGACCTCGCCCGGCTCGCGACTTTGGCCCGGGAGCGCGGCAGCCGGCTGGTGGTGCTCGACTACCCCACCACCGCCTTCGGGGCGCTGAACAATGACATCCGCGCCGCCGCCACCGAGAACCACCTGGAGTGGATCGCGCTGGAGAACGAGTTCAAGCGGCTGGATCAGTACATGCGGATCGGCGGTCTCTACTTCCGGGACGGGCACCTGACGGCCAGCGGGTGCGATCACATGGCTGACGTAATCGCGCGGAACCTGTTACAGCGCGAGTTGTTACGTTGAAACATCGCAATTCGTCCGAATATCTTTTTGGCCGAACCCCCCGCCGATGGTATGGTAGGGGTGAGCGTGACGCCCGCCGTTGGCGCGTGCCGGCCGGGTAGGGACCGGGCAGCCCTTCACCCGCGCCCGGCGGGACGTCGCCGGAAAGGACTGTCGGGATGGCGCAGCGTCTTTTCGTCGGGAACCTGCCATATCGCTTCACGTCGTCCGACCTGAGCGCGCTGTTCGCGGCCCACGGCGCCGTGAAGTCGGCGGAAGTGGTGATGGATCGCGCCACCTCGCAATCGCGGGGGTTCGGCTTCGTGGAGATGGAATCGACCGAGGCCACGCAACGCGCGATGGCCGCGCTCAACGGCATCCAGATCGACGGCCGCACCGTCCGCGTCAACGAGGCTCGCTCCCGGGAACCGGGCGGCAAGTAGCCGAATATCGGACGGACAGTTCACATTTCGCCTCCGCCGAACGATACTGGCCGGCGTAGCCCTTCCCGCGAGGCGGGCGGGGAACGGCGGAGGTTTCGCGCATGCCGGTGTTCGCCCGGGCGAAAGCCCTCGTCATCGACGAAGTGATCGCGCGCGCCGAGGCGCTGGAGCGCGCCGCCAACGAAACGCTGCCCGGCGCCACCAGGCTGCTGGAGACCGCCGCCGCCCTCTCGCAGGCGGCGCGGAAGGTGGCTGGCCGCGTGCGCCGCATGCGCAGCCCGTGGAGCATCGCGTGGCTGCGGCTCTACCTGCTGGCCGCCGGGTTGGCCGCGGCCGCGTGGTGGGGCTACACCGAGCGGTTCGAGAAACGGCCGGTGCGCGTCGCCGTGCCGCGAAGCGACCACGCGCTGCTCGCCGACCGCGTGGCCGCCAGCGACGTGGCGCGGGTGAGCCTGGTGGAGTGCGCCGGTTCGGCCGAGGGGATCGATCTCCTGGCGGATCGGCGCGCCGAGATGTGCGTCGTCCAGGGCGGGGTGGCGATCCCCCCGATCTACGACGTGGTTGGCGTGGTCCGGCGCGAGCACGTGCTCTACCTCGTTCGCCGCCCCGTGCCTCCCGGTGGGCGGGCGCCGGTGGTCATCACGTTCAGCCCCAACCAAGGCTCGCACCAACTCGGCAAGCGATTCTTCCGCCTGTGGGGTCACGCCGAGCCGCGGTGGCTGCACGTCTGGTCCGACCTGGCCGGGGCCGCGCCCGCGCCCATTCCCGAAGAGGCTGACGCCGTCTTCGTGGTCGTGGACCCGGCCGAGCCGGCCATGGCCCGCGCGCTGGAACGGGTGGCGCGGGCGGGGTTCGCGTTCACCGAGCCCGACATCGGGGTTCACGCCGAGACCCTGCCCTACCTCCACCGCGTGGAAGCGCCGCCCGGCTACTTCTTCTCCGGCGAGGGCGCGCGCGGCCGGACCGACGGCGGCCCGCTGCTGGTGCCCGAGGCCGGCCGGGGGCGCATGACCTACGCGGTCGACAACCTGCTGGTCGCCCACCGGGGTGTCAAGGCCCGCCAGCGGGAGGACGCGGCCCGCGCCATGGGCGTCGCCGACGCCCCGCCCGAAGGCCCTCCGCCAGCCTTCCTGGCCACGGCCGCCGACGCTCTCGACGTGGCCATTGATCTGATCGTCATCCTGGCCGCGCTCTTCGGCGTGGAGATGCTGCTCTATCGCCGCTATCTCCACGAACTGGGCAACCTGATCAGCGCCATCACCATCGTCCAGAGCGAGAAGACCCTGCTGGGGGTCCGGGAAAGTGTCCAGGTTCGCGCCGCCCTCGCGTGGCTGGGCTATTGCTCCGACATGCTCAACCTCATCTCGGCCCTGGCCGGCATCTACGCCCGCGCCAACGCCGCGCTGGTCTTCAACGGCGTCACCGGCGCCATCCAGTCCCGCGCCACCGAGATCAAGTTGAACATCCAATTGAAGGTCTTGCAGGCCATCGTGCCCGTCCCCGACCCGCCGGAACTGCCCGACCTGCCCCCCGCCGCG
>JACQVU010000508.1 GCA_016209585.1 Planctomycetota bacterium | reverse complement strand
GCCGAAATGACCCGCCCTCTTTCGGCCACGCTCCAACTCGCCCTGGCCGCGCTGGTCGCCGGGTGGGCGGTCGTCGCCGGCGCGCCGGCGCTCCGGGCGCAGGAGGAAGCCGCGGGCGAGGGGCTGATCCCGCCCACCCATCCGCGCGAGCGCACGCGCCTGGTCTACGCCGACGGCGGCCGCAAGAAAGAGGCGACAGGCTACTTCGAGCGGGTGAACCTTTTGCGCGAAGGCCGGCTCTACGAGACGGCCGACCTGGAGATCCGGTCCGACAAGTTCCCCTCCGGCCACGACCGGCGCTTCGATCTCTCCAAGGTGCGGCCCGTGATCGAGAAACTGCTGGCGGCCAAGGCCGCCGGCGACACGGTGGAGTTTCGCGTGCAGGAGGGCGGCCTGGCCGGGAACGTCATTCCCGCCCTTACGGGAGACCGGCTGGTGGCCGTCGAGTTCCCGGCCACCTGGCTCGACGTGTTCGACGCCACCCTGAGCGGGTACGCGCCCGATCACGGGCTGGACCGGCTCGACGCCCTCCAGGGGTTGCGGCGCGCGCACGCCTCCGACATCGCCGCGTTCGACTGGGAACTGAAGGAGGCCGTCGACGCCTTCTTCGAAGAGCAGTACAAGACGGTGGTGGAGCACGCGCCGCGCCAGGGCCGGGCCTGGCTTGCCCTGGCCGATTGGCGCCGCGAGACCGACGACTTCGAGGGCGAGTTGGCCGCGTGCTTGGCGGCGGATGTCTCCGGGTTGGAGGCCGGCGCGGAGGAGGTGCATCTGCGTCTCGGCCTTCACTACCTGAGGTCTCCCTTCGGCCTCTCCCGGCAGGCGGCGGCGGAGTTCGACAAGGCCGCCGCGCTTCCCCGCGCCAGGCTGCTGCACGCCCGCGCCGTGGCTGAGTCGGGCGACACGCGGGCGGCGCAGGCCGAGTTCGCGCGCCTGCTCCGCGACCCCGCCTCGGGCCTCTCGGCCGACGAGACGGCGGAGGCGGCGGTGCGGTACGGCGACCTCCTGCGGCGGGGTGGCCGTTTCGCGGAGGCCGAGGACCTCTACGCCGGCAAGTTCATCGCCAAAGACTCGCAAAAGGCGGCGGCGGCCCAGGTGGGGCTGGCCGAGATTCGCGCGGCCGACGGCAAGTGGACCGACGCCCTGAAAGTCATCGACTCTCACCCGGCGGTGGCCGAGGCCAAGAACCTGCTCGGCGGCGGGCCGCGCGGACCGGGCGAGAACCGGGGCCGGCGCGGAGCGACGGCGGAGGAGTCGGCCCCGAAGGAGGAGGAGCGCGGGGACGTTCCGCGCGACCCCGTGGCGGCGCGCGCGCTGCGGGTTTTCGCCCTGGCCACGGCGTCCGCGGCCGGCGGGCCGCGCGGCGTGGAGGCGACGCTGGAGAAGATCGTGCGGCGGTCGGCCGACTACGATCCTCCTTCCACCGACCAGGCGCTGGTGACGCTGGGCCACCTCGCCGAGACCTTCGCCAAGCCGGCGCTGGACGCCCAGGGCAAGCCCGCGGCCGAGACCGACCTGCGCCCGGCGCGCGACTTCTACGAGCAGGCGCTGCGCGCCAACGGCCGCAACGTCTGGGCGCTCTACCGCCTCGGACGGCTCTACGAGCGCGGGGGCAACGCGGAGGAGGCGTCGCGCTACTACACGCAAGTGCTGGCCGTCGACGTGAACCACGTCGACGCCCTCAACTCTCTCGGCCTGATCTCCTACGCCCACGGCATGGCGGTCACGGGGGCGGAGCGCGCCGAGGCCCTGGCGCGGGCCCAGCGCTACTGGACCAAGTCGGCCGCGCTCGCGCCCGATCAACCGCGCGTCCAGAACGCCCTTGGCCTTCTGGCCCTCAACCAGTTCCGCAACGAGAAACTCTTCAGCGGCGACAAGAAGCGGCAGGAAGCCCTGCTGGCCGAGGCCGAACGCCGGTTTGAGGCCGCGCGCCCCTCCGGCACGCTGGTGGCGCTCAACGGGTTGGCCTTCGTGCGCTACTCCCGCGGGGAGTCGGAGTCGGCGCGGACCTTCTTCCAGCAGGTGAAGGCGGCGGGGCCGAACGGCGACCCGGCCCAGGTGGCCTACGCCACCCGCTGGCTGGCCGACATCCAGAAGAATGAGTCGCGCGTGCAGTGGGTGGACACCTTCCGCCGCGACGGCCCGCTGCCCCCGGGGGAGCCGCTCGGCCGGCGGTGGGCGGTGGCGGCGAAGTTCGCGGATCCGGGCCTCAAGGCTGGGCTGGGCAAAGTGGACTGGAACGGCGAACGGGTGGACGCCCTGGTGATCACGGGCGACCAGAAAGAGGAGCAGCGCGTCACCACCGTTCATCGCATTGAGGCCCCGGACACGTTCGCGGGCCTCTCAGCCGTGTTGGTTCTCGAAGAGTACCAGGAGGCCGAGGTCGGCCTCTTCGTCTCCTCCGTCCGAGGCGGCAAGGAGCGCGACACCGACCGCGACCCCGCCACCACCAACGCCGTCTACTACGCGGTGCGGGCCACGGGCGGCGAGCGCCGTTTCCTGGTGCGCCAAGCGCCGGGCGGCAAGGAAGACCTCCTGCCGCTGGACCCGCTCAAGGGGACGGAGCCGACGAGCGTCACGCTCTTTCTCGAACGCCCGGCCGATCCCGCGGCCAAGGGGCTGCAGTGCTGGGTGTCGGGGGTGAAAGTGGGGGCGCCGGTGCCGGTGTCGGTGCTGCGCTCCGGCGCCGAAGAGGAATACCATGTGGGCGTCTACGTTCGTTCGCTCTCTCCGGGGCAGTCGGTGCGCGTCAGCGTGCCGGAGGTGCGGGTGATACGGAAGGCGAAGAAGGGGAAGAAGTAGGTCACGGGGGTCGGGGGTCGGG
>JACQVU010000507.1 GCA_016209585.1 Planctomycetota bacterium | reverse complement strand
TGACGCACCAGGAACTGGCCGACCTGGTGGGAACCAACCGGGAGACGGTGTCGCACAAGATCGCCGAGTTCCGGCGGGAGGGCAGCTTGGGGGTCACGGTGAACAAGCGTTTCGTCATTCTCAACGAGGAGGTGCTTCGGGCGTGGATGCGGTGACAAGGCGTGGCGGCCGGGTCGGCGATGTCGCGCGCGGGGCGTGTCGCGCGGGGCTGGGGCTGGCCTTGGCGCTGGGCGGGTGCGTGGCGTACGAGATGCCGCCGCGGGGCGCGCCGCAGGCCTGCGTGGTGTCGGGCGACGAGCGGATGTGGCTCACGGCCGTCGATGGCGTCTCGCTGGCCGGATCGCAGTACGCCGTCTACGTCCGGCCGGGGCGGCGGGAGATCGGGTGCGCGTTCGAGGCCCGGGAGGCGGCGGTTCCCGGCCACCCGCTTCCGGTCCACCAGGAACGGGTGGAGTTCGAGACGCTTGACGGCCACGAGTACCTGCTGATGCCCGTCACGCGCTCGGCCGGCGGCCGGCGGATCGCGGGCTTCCGCCCGGTGGTGACCTCCGTGCGGCGGTCGGACGCCGCCGGGGCGGGACCGGAAAAGCCCGTTTCGCCTTGACAGCGCGCGGCCGGATGGAAAGACTCTGACCGCTCAACGCGCGTCTCTTGGCTGGGGCGCGCGCGGCGGAGGCGAGGTCTTCGGGGGATTAGCTCAGTTGGGAGAGCGTCTGGATGGCATCCAGAAGGTCAGGGGTTCAAGTCCCCTATCCTCCATGGCGATCATGCCGTTTCTGAGAAGGGTCAGCGCGGGGAGACAAGTGTGAGGCTCAAGATCTGGGGCTGCCGGGGGTCCATTCCCACGCCCGGGCCGACGACGGTCCGCTACGGCGGCAACACCACCTGTTATCAGCTGACGCTGAATGACGGCCGCATCGTGATGTTCGACGCGGGCACCGGCATTCGGGAGTGCGGGTATGAGTTGATGGGGCTGGCGAAGGGGAAGCCGCTGGACATCATCATGCTGTTCACGCACACCCACTGGGACCACATCAACGGCTTCCCCTTTTTCATTCCCATTTACATCAAGGGGAACCGGCTGCGGATGTATGGGCCGTTCAACCTGCAGGACTCGGAGCGGAGTTTTCAGAAGGTGATGGGCGTGCAGATGTCGCCCGACTATTTCCCGGTGCGGGCCGACGAACTGGCCTCGACCATCACCTACAACGACATGAAGGAGGGGCAGTTCGACATCGACGGGGTGACGATCCGCACCCGTTTCATGAACCACCCCATCCAGACGCTGGGGTACCGGGTCGAGATCGAGGGCAAGGCGTTCGTGTTCACCGGCGACCACGAGCCGTATTACAACTTTCTGTACGCCGATGAGAAACCGCCGGAGGGCATGGACGCGGAGACCTACGCCGTGGAACGGGAGAGCGTGGAGCGGATCGTGGCGTTCCGAAACAACCAGATCGTTGAATTCTGCCGGCACGCCGACGTGCTGCTCGCCGACGCCCAGTACACCCCCGAAGAGTACGAAACCAAGCGCAACTGGGGCCACTCGTCGTGGCGCGATGTCTGCAAACTGGCCATCGACGCCCAGGTCAAGCGGGCCATACTCACCCACCACGAGCCGCTGCACAGCGACGACCAGATCGACAAGATTCAGGATGACGCCCGCCGGTACCTGAAGGAGCGGGGCGCGGCCATCGACCTCTCCTTCGCCGTGGAAAAGAGCGTCATCGACCTCTGACGCTCGGCCTCGCGCGGCGTGGCTCCGATGGGAGAGGCGGCCATGAGCGACCGAGAACGGCTCCCGCCGGCCGAGGCGGCCGCCCCACGGGGCGCGGCGCGCGGCAAGTTCGGCTCCGCGTTCACCGGGCTGGTGGACGCCTTCCGGCGCGAGCGGTCGCTCTGGGCGCACGCCTTTTGCGCCGTGGGCGTGGTGATCGGCGGTCTCTGCTTCCGGTTGTCGGCGCTGGAGTTCTCCATCCTGGCGCTCACCATCGGTCTCGTCATGGTTCTGGAATTGGCCAACACCGCGCTGGAACATGCGGTGCGCGCCGCCGTGAAAGGGTACGATCCCGTGGCCGGACGCGCCTTGGACGTGATGGCCGGCGCGGTGCTGTTCGCGGCCTGCGCCTCGGTCGCGGTGGCGCTGCTCATCTTCGGCCCCCGGTTCTGGACCCTCTTCGGCCTCCCCACCCTTGGCGGCTGACCCACGGAGCGCGCGCATGGCCACACCCCTCCCCCGCTTCGCCTGCCGCGCCGCCCCGGCGCGTCTGGCCGTGGCGGCGCTGCTGTTGGCGCTTTTTTCCGGTTGCCGCGTGCGCGGCGACGCTCGCGCCGCCGTCGACCACACCCTGCCGCAGGAGAAGCCCCGCCGCGTGGCGGTGCTGCCCTTCGTCGTCCGGGACGCCGACGTGCCGCAGAGCGTCAACGAGAAAGACGCCGGCCGGCAGGTGGCCGAGATCGTGGGCTTCGAGATGCTCCACTGGCCCCGCTACCAGGTGCTGGAAACCGACGAATTGTTCGAGCGCCTCGCGGCCCTTTCCGTCAACCGCGACGCCTTCTTCCAGGAGCCGGAGAAACAGGCGGCCGCCCTCGGCGTCGACGCCTTCCTCAAGGGCGACCTGCGCCTCCACGCGCCCTACCACGAGCGCCTGAACCCCCATGAGGGCGCAGCCGTGGCTTTCCACGCGCGTCTGGTGGACGCCACCACCGGCAAAGAGTACTGGCGGGCGGATCTCGTCCACCAGCAGGCCGGCATCGACCTCCAGCAGGCCGCGCAACACGCGGCGGAACGGCTCCGGGTGGTCGTCGAGAATCAACTCGCGACCCCCAGCCCGGCCGATGCCGATGCCGCCGGCGGCAAGGTCGTCGATTTCTACCCGGACCAGCGGCGCTGACCCCGCCGCGCCCCCATGAATCCCCGCGACCTGTTGAAGCGCCGCAAGGCTGAGGCCGCCGCCGAAGGCGCCGCCTCTCCCCCGGCCGGCGCGGGCGCGGCCGGCGGGGAACCAGCGCCCGCGGGCGCGCCCCAGCCGCCGGCGGCGGCGGCGGGGGAAACGGGGGAGTCGGCCGGGCGAAGCGCCGGGGCGGAGGGGGAAGCGGGCGGCGACGGCACGCTTCCGGAGCCGTCGCCGCTCCCCGCGCCGTCATCGTCGTCGCCGCCCGCGGGGTCGTCGGCCGCGCCGGGGGTGGCTCCGGCGGGGGCTGGCGCGACGGGGCCGGCGAAAGCGACGGGAACGGGCACGGGGGCGTCGCGCGCCGGGGGGCCGCGCCCGGCCGTGCGGGTAGACACGGCGCTGGTCGCGCGAGTCGAGCGGTTGACGCTGATCCACGACGTGGCGCGGCAGTTCGTCAGTTCGCTGGACCTCAACGAGTTGATGGTCACGGTGTTCGACCGCGTTCAGAAGGTGCTGGAGGCCGAGGCCGGCTCGCTGTGGCTGGTGGAGGAGGGCACGCAGGACCTGCGCTGCCAGGTGGCGGCCGGGCCGGAGAAGGAC
>JACQVU010000051.1 GCA_016209585.1 Planctomycetota bacterium | reverse complement strand
TGTCCGACCTGTTCGGCGACGAGTTCCTCTTCGGCGGCCGGCGGGAAAACATCGTGGCCGAGGTCACGCTCTCCTTCCTGGAGGCGGCGCGCGGCGCGGAGAAGTCGGTGACGGCCCAGGTGGTGGACGCCTGCGCCTCCTGCCGCGGTTCCGGGGGCGCGCCCGACGCCAAGGCCCGTGCATGCCACAGGTGCCGCGGTCACGGGCGGCTGGCGCAGCAGGTGCTGCTCTTCACCCAGGAGGTGGCGTGCCCGGACTGCGGCGGGCGGGGGCGGACCTTCACCACGCCCTGCCCGGAGTGCGGTGGCCAGGGAGCGGCTCGCTATCGGCGGGAGATCGCGCTGGCCATTCCCGCCGGAGTGCGCAACAACACGCTCCTGGCGCTCGACCTGCCGGGCGAGCAGCGGGTGCTGGTGCGAGTCGAGTCGCACCCGCTGTTCGAGCGCCATGGCGCCCACCTGATCGTGCGGGTTCCCGTGCCCTTCTCCACGGCGGCGCTGGGCGGCAAGGTGGATATCCCGACGGTGGCGGGGGTGGAGACCCTCGACGTGCCGGCCGGCGCTTGTTCCGGCGACTCCGTGCGGCTGGCGGGGCGCGGGTTGCCGGACCTCGCGAGCGGCGGCGTTGGAGATCAGATCGTGCAGTTCATCGTGGAAGCGTCTCCCGTGCCCGACGATCCCACCCGCGCCCTGCTGGAACGCATGCGGCGGCTGGAACTCTCCCGCAAGGCCAAGCCGGAAACGTCGAAGGTGGAAGGTTGACATGCCCAGCGGCTTCGAGAGCATCTTCGACGCCTTCGACTCGCTTCTTGGCGGGCCGTTCCAACGCGGCGGCCGCGATGCCCGGGACGGCGCCCACCTCGGTCTCCGGCTGGGCATCACGCTGGAGGACTCCTACCACGGCGTGAAGAAGCGCATTGCGCTCAAGCGCCACGAAGGGTGCGCGGCTTGCAAGGGGCAGGGGACCAAGTCCAAGTCCGACGTTCGCCGTTGTTCGACCTGCCACGGCCACGGAGAGGTGGTGCAGTCGTCGGGGTTCTTCCAGGTGGTGACCGCTTGCCCCGCCTGTGGCGGAAAGGGCACGATTCTTGCGCATCCTTGCCCGGACTGCCGAGGTGACGGGCGCGTGCGCGTCCAGCGGGAGATTGAGGTCTCCATCCCCGCCGGCGTGGCCGACGGCATGCAGTTGCGCCTGACCGGCGAAGGCGACCACGGCGCGCCCGGTGGCCGGCCGGGCGACGTGATTGTTGAGGTGGAGGTCGCGGCGCACGACCTGTTCGCGCGCCACGGACTGGACCTGCTGGTCGGTGTGCCCCTGGGCGTCGCCACACTGGCCCTGGGCGGCGAGGTGGAAGTGCCCACGTTTGAAGGCATCCGCGAGTTGACCATCCCCCCCGCCACCAGCCCGGGAACGGCGTTACGGCTGGCGGGGCTGGGGTTCCCCAACCTGCGGGCGCGCGGCGTGCGCGGGGATCTGGTGTGCGTCGCCCGGATTGAGGTTCCGCGCCCGCTGTCGCCCGCCTACGAGCGGGAGGTGCGGTCGCTGGCGGAGATCGAGGCTCGCCACCCCACGCCGCGCCGCAAGGAATACCTGGCGGCCTTGTCAGCCTTCGCGGCGGAGGCGGGGAGGAAACCGGTTTCGTGACGCCGGAAGCAGCCGGCGAGCACGACCTGACGAACTTCCGATGGCTGCGAACGACAAACTCTCCAAGGCTGACGCTTCTCCGGCGACCGACACCACCCCCGGCGCCGCGCCGGCCGGCGATCCCGTGGCCGGGGTCTCCGGGGCGGGGGCCGGCGGCGAAAGCGCTGGCGCGGCGGCGCAGGTGGATGCCGTGGCCGTGCGCGCCGCAGCCCTGCGCGCCCTGGACGACGCCGCGCTGCTGGCGCTGGCCGACGCCGGCGCGCGCGCGGAGGAGGCCGAGCGGAAACTGCTCTACGCCCTGGCCGAGCAACAGAACATCAGGAAGCGCGCCCAGCGCGACGAAGAGATGGCGCGCTTTCTCGGCGCGAAGGGAGTCATCGCCGAGGTGCTGCCGGTCATCGATAACCTCCGGCGCGCCCTGGCCGGCGATCTGCCGGAGGCGGCCGAAGAGTTCCGCCGCGGCATCCGGATCGTGCTGGAGCAACTGCTCCAGGCGCTGAAGAACCGCGGGTTGACCCCGATCCCCACCGCGGGGAAGACGTTCGACGCCCGCTGGCACGAGGCGGTGGTCGTGGAACCGTCGGAAAACGGCCCCGACGGCGCCATTCTCGAAGAACTGGAGGCCGGCTACCGCCTGGGCGACGTTCTGATCCGCCCGGCCAAAGTCAAGGTGGCGAAGAGCAAGGCGTGACCTTGCCGGGCCAACGGTGTACAGTCCTTTCCCATGCCAACCTACGAGTACGTGTGCGAGGGATGCCGGCACGAGTTCGAAGAGTTCCAGTCCATCACCGCGCCGCCGTTGCGCAAGTGCCCGCGCTGCGCGCGCCCGCGGCTTCGGCGGTTGATCGGCTCCGGGGCCGGGATCATCTTCAAGGGGTCCGGCTTCTACGAGACCGACTACCGGCGCAAGACCGGGACGCCCCCGAAGGAGGAGGGCGAGGCGAAGGCCGCGGAGTCGAAGACGGAGTCGAAGGCCGAGACGAAGTCCGGGACCAAGTCGGAAACGAAAGCCGGGAAGAAGTCGGAAACCCCGAAAGGGGACGGGAAGAAGTGAGAGGGGTCAGGCCCCTGCGGGGCCTGACCCGAGCAGCGCCACCGCCTCCGCCACGTCCTTCGCGCTCCCGATGAAGATCGGGGTGCGGTCGTGGACGCCGTCGGGGACGACCTCGAGGATGCGGCCCTTCCCGGTGCTCGCGGCGCCTCCGGCCTTCTCGGCGATCCAGGCGAGCGGGGCGGCCTCGTAGAGGAGGCGGATCTTCCCCTCGGGCTTCTTCGCCTCGCCGGGGTAGCAGAAGAGCCCGCCCTTGCGGAGCGTGCGGTGGAAGTCGGCCACGAGCGAGCCGACGTAGCGCGCGGTCTGCATCTCCCCGAAGGTCCCGCCCCGGAGCGCCGTCGCGAGCCGCTGGGCGGGGGAGCCCCACTTGCGGAAGTGGGCCTCGTTGAGGCTGTAGGTCGTCCCTCGCTCCGGGATCCGGATCCCCGGGTCCGTCAGGAGGAAGTCCCCCGAGAGCGGGTCCTGGGTGAAGGCGTCCACGCCGTTCGCGGTGGCGAGCACCAGGACCGACGCGGGCCCGTACAGCACGTAGCCGGAGGCCAGCAGTTCCGTCCCCGGCCGCAGGAGGTCCTCCATGCG
>JACQVU010000475.1 GCA_016209585.1 Planctomycetota bacterium | reverse complement strand
GTGTTGGGGATTGGGGGTTGTGCCCAGCACCCAACACCCAAAGGCGGGGGTCGGGGGCGGGAGCCGCGAGCGTCAGCGACCGGTCCTTGTGCCGCGGCGATCGCCGCCGCGCCCCACCATTTACTTTCGGCTAACGGTGGCGCGCTGGTACCGTGCTTCTTGAACTTGGCCACCAAGTGCCTGTTGAGGACCAATGCCTTCCACCAGCGACCTCGCTTCCCCCGCCGCCACGGAACGCGGCGCGGCGCCCCGGGCCTCCGACGCCGCCGCCGTCCGCGCGACGGTCCCGCTTCGCTCGATCGCGCCGCGCCGGGGGATCTCCCGCCGGCGGCGCCCGGCTGATGAACGCGTCGACTGGCTGAGGTCGATCCCCTTCTGGTCCGTGCACCTGGCCTGCCTGGGGGCGGTGCTGCCCGGCGCGCGGCCGACCTGGACGGCCCTCCTGGTCGGCGTAGGCCTCTACACGCTCCGGGCCTTCGCGATCACCGGCTTCTACCACCGCTATTTCGCGCACCGGGCGTTCACCATGAACCGCTTCTGGACCTTCGTGGCCGGCGTGCTCGGCACGCTGGCGGTGCAGAAGGGACCACTCTGGTGGGCGGGCCACCACCGGACCCACCACCGTTTCTCGGACGAGGCGGGCGACGTGCATTCGCCCGTGGCCCGCGGCTTCTTCTGGAGCCACCTGGGGTGGATCCTCTGCCGCAAGTATGGCCGCCCCGACAATATGCGCATCGCCGACTTCCACCGCTATCCCGAACTGCGCTGGCTGGACCGCAACCACCTCGTGGCCCCCATCGCGCTCGCCATGGCCTGCTTCCTGCTCGGCGGCTGGAGCGTCCTGGTGTGCGGCTTCTTCTGGAGCACGGTGGCGCTCTGGCACGCCACGTTCTGCGTCAACAGCCTGGCGCACGTGTGGGGGCGGCGCCGGTACCCGACGGGCGACGCCAGCCGCAACAACTGGTTCGTGGCGATCCTCACGCTGGGCGAGGGGTGGCACAACAACCACCACCATTACATGCACTCCGCGCGCCAGGGCTTCTTCTGGTGGGAGTATGACGTGACCTACTACGTGCTGAAGATGCTGTCGTGGGTGGCTATCGTGTCGGACCTGCGGACCGTGCCCGACCACTTGCGCTTCGCCCACGTCGCCGGCGCGCGGGCGTGAGGCCCGGACGGGAAATACCTAGCGAACGGATCGTCTGCTATACTCCTGGCCGAAGGGTTGATCCGAGGCGGATCACGGGGCAAGGGGTATGCACGCCACGAGGGGCACGGCGAAGATCGCCGCCCGGGGGGAGGCGACGGCCACCGCGCCGGTGGAGAACGTGGCCATCCGGGGCGAGCGCGAGTTGCTGGAGGCCGCCGCTCGCGGCGAGTATCACGATTGGCGGGCTTTCCGGCTGAGACTGCGGGCGCTGACGCTCACCCAGACGCCGGCCTTCGACAACCTGCTGGCGCTGGACGCGGCGCGCGGCGTGGAGCCAATGGAGCACCAGATCAGCGCGGTGCGCCGGTTGCTGTCGTCCCTGCGGCGCCGGGGGATGCTGTGCGACGAAGTGGGCATGGGGAAGACCATCGAGGCCGGGCTGGCCGCGCTGGAACTGTCGTTGCGCGGCCTGGCGCGGCGCGTGCTGGTGCTGGCGCCGCCGTCGCTGCTGGGGCAGTGGAAGGAGGAAATGGCGTCGAAGTTCGGGATGGAGTTCATCGCCAGCGACGACGAGGGGTTCCAGGGGTGGGCGGCCCACGATCGCGTCATCGCGTCGCTGCACACGGCCAAGCGGGAGCCGCACGCGGGCCGCATCGCCGCGGCGCCGTTCGATCTGGTGATAGTGGACGAGGCCCACCATCTCCGCAACGCCCGCACCCAGGCCTTTCAATTGGTGGCGCGCCTCGCGCCCCGCTATCTCTTCCTGCTCACGGCCACGCCGGTGCAGAACAGCCTCGAAGACCTGTTCAACCTGGTGTCGCTGGTGCGGCCGGGCCAGTTGTCGACGTTCCGGGAGTTCCGCAAAAGGTTCGTCCGCAAGGATGAGCCGTTGCTGCCAAACAACGCCGAGGAGATGCGCGGCATCCTGCGCGAGGTGATGGTGCGCAATCGCCGCGCGACCAGCGGCGTGCGGTTCACCCGGCGCTACGCCACCACCGTGCGGGTGGAGATGTCGGCCGACGAGCGCGCCATTTACGACGACGCCAGCGCCCTCGTCCGCCGGTTGTGCGCGGCCGATGCGGTCGCCGGGCGGCTGCGCCTGCGGACGGTGCAGGCGGAACTCGGCTCCTCCCCGGCCGCGGCCTGGCCGGCGCTGGCGCGGCTGGCGGAGCCGGGCGGGGCGCTGGCCGCGCGCCTGGCCAAACCCCCGCCTCGCGCGCGCAAGATTGAGCGGCTGGTGGACCTGGTCCGGGAGTTCGGGGATCGCATGATCGTGTTCACGCGCTTCCAGGCGACGCACGGCGAGGTCGTCCGGGCGATGGAGGCCGCCGGCTTCGCCACCGCCGGGCTGCACGGGGGCATGCGGTTCCACGAGAAACAGGAGGCGCTGCGGCGCTTCCATGAGTCGGCGCGGGTCCTGGTTTCGACCGACGTCGGCAGCGAGGGTCGGAACCTCCAGGTGTGCAACGCCGTGGTCAACTTCGACCTGCCCTGGAACCCGATGCGCATCGAGCAGCGCATCGGCCGCGTCAGCCGCATCGGCCAGGAACGGGAGGTGTACGTGTTCAATCTCGTGGCGGCCGGCACGCTGGAAGACCACCTGCTGGACCTGCTGCACGCCAAGATCAATATGTTCGAGCTCGTGATGGGCGAGATCGACGCCATCATCGGCCATCTGCAGGAGGAGCGCGGTTTCGAAGAGGTGGTGTTCGACCTCTGGAGCCGCGGCGACGAGCAGTTCGAGAGGAGTCTCGACGACCTGGCGCGGGACCTGGTCGAAGCCAAGCAACGCTACCGGCAGGTCCGGGACGTGGAAGACCGGGTCTTCGCCGACGCTTTGTCCACGGCCGGAGGCGACCGTGCTTGACCGGCTACGCCCCAGCATGGAAGAGTTCGTCCACGACGCCCTGGACCAGGCCGGCGCGGTCTGGGAGACCGGTCCGGACGGCGTCACCTCGGTTTTGTGGGAAAGCGAGGCCAGCCTGCGCCGGATCACGCTGGAGCCGGAGATCGCGCGGGAGGACAGCGGCGTCGATCTGGTGGCCAGCGGCAGCCCGGTTTTCGACTCGCTCGCGCGGTTCGGCCTTGGCCGCGGGCGCGTGGCGCGCGCGCACGTCGCGCCTCCGCCCCGCTCCCCGCCGGCGCTGGGGCGCGCCTACCAGTTCACGGCTGAGAAGGTCATGCGCACCGAGTGGCGCGACCGCGTCGAGGCCACCTGGCTGTTCGCGTTCGCCGCCACCCACGCCGGGGAGTACCGGCGCGAGTCGCTCCACTTCTGCGCCGTCGACGCCGCCACGCTGCGCGTGGTCCGGCGGCTCCACGACGCGCTCTCCCGGCTCACGCCGCACGACGCCGGCCCGGAGCCGGAGGGCGACCGGCCCTTCGCCGAGGTTTACGCGGTCGCCCGCGCCGAAGTCCTGGGCAGCGCGCTCACCGTTTTCCGCGCCGCGCAGCGCCAGGCCAACGACGAAGCCCAGCGCGAAACCTCCCGCCTTGACGCCTACTACGACGCCATGCTGGACGAGGCGCGCGACGACCTCGCGCGGGCCGGCGCCGACGGCTCCCGCCACGACGCCATCGCGGCGCGCATCGTGGCCATTGAGGCGGACCGCGCCCGATCCCTCTCACAGGTGCGGGAACAGGGCCGGCTGGCGTTCGATCTGGAGGCCGCCGGCGCCCTGGCCATCATCTATCCCCGCGGCGTCTCGACGGTCACGTTGCACGACAAGAAAGGCCCGCGCGCCCAGACCACGGTGGTTTGGGACCCGATCCTCGAACAGTTCGAGGCGCTGGTCTGTCCGGCCTGCGGCCGCCCCACCTACGCGCTCGAACTCCGTGGAACCACGCCCTCCTGCGGCTGTGCATGACATCGGCATGCGATCCGCGGTCAATCCTCTTCGGCTCCTCCCGCCCCCGTCGCCGCGGGCGCGGAAGATCGTGGCGCTGGCGCTCGCGCCGACGCTGCTGGCCGCGGCCGCGGGGTGGGCGCGGGCGGATGACGCTCCACTGCGCGCCGACCTCGAGGCCGCGCTCGCGGCCCCCGCGCTCGCCAAGGCCACGGTCGGCCTCTCGGTCGTCCGGCTGCCGGAGGGCGCGCCGGTGTTCGAGCGCGGCGCGGAAGCCCCGCTCATCCCGGCCTCCAACCTGAAACTGCTCACCTCCGCCGCCGCACTGGAAACACTGGGCGCGGACTACCAGCACGTCACCCGCGTGGTGGCGGAGGAGCCCGCCGACGAGAACGGCGCCTTGCCCGGCGATCTGCTGCTCGTCGGCGCCGGCGACCCCAACCTCTCCGCCCGCTGGTACCCCGGCGAAAGCGGTTGTCCGCCGCTGGACCGCCTCGCCGGCCAGGTGGCCGCGGCGGGCGTGAAATCGGTGGCCGGCGGGGTCGTCGGCGTGGACCGGCTGTTCGACGAGGGCATGGTCCATCCCGACTGGCCAGCCGACCAGCGTGACAAGTGGTATGAGGCGCCCGTGGCCGCGCTGTCGATCAACGACGCCTGCGCCGACCTCACCGTGCGGCCCGGCCCGGCGCCCGGAACGCCCGCCGTGGTGACCTCCGCGCCCGAAGGCTGGGTGACCTCGGTGAAAAACGCTTGCGTCACGACGGCGAAGAAAGGCGAGCACAAGCCCATCGTCGAACTTCGCGGCCGCGAGGCGCGGGCGCGCGGCGCCGTCTGGACCGGCTCCGCCGGCGTCACCGCCGCCATCCCGGTGGCTGACCCGGCGCTGGCCGCGGCCGACGCTTTCACGGCCGCGCTCCGACGGAAGGGGGTCACGGTGACCGGCACGGCCCGGAGCCTGCGTGTCCCGCCGGCCGCCGGAGCGCCGACCGGGGTTCGGGAGTACGCCGCGGTCGCCAGCCCGCTGTGCTGGTCGCTCCGGACCGCCAACCGCAACAGCCAGAACCTCTACGCGGAGACGCTGGCGCGGCTGACCGCCGCCAGCCGCGCCGGCGCGGCGGGGGGGCCGGTCTCGTTCGCGGCCGGGGCGGAGGCGACCACGGCGTTCCTGACGGCGAAGGGGCTGGACGTGGCGGGGGTGGTCATCCGCGACGGGTCCGGTCTCTCGAAGAAGAACCGCGCGTCGGCGCGGCTCTTCACGAGGTTGCTGGCGGCGATGAACCGGGCCGAAGCGCCCACGCGCAACGCATACTTCGACTCGCTGGCGGTCTCTGGCGTGGCCGGGACGCTGGATCGGCGGCTTGACTCGCCGCCCACGATCGGCATGGTGCTGGGCAAGACCGGCACGGTGAACGGCGTCAGCGCCCTGAGCGGCTACGTGGTGACGGGCGGGGAGGCGAGGTTCGCGTTCTCCGTGCTGATGAACGATCTGCCGGCCGACGCGGGGCCGGCGCGGGAGGCGCAGGATCGCGTCGCGCTGGCCATCTGCCAGCACGCGCTGCGGGAGGCCGCGCCGCTGGCGGCCGCCCCGGCGCGGTTCGACGACGCCCTCCGGGCGCTCGGTTTGGCGACGGAGGTGAGCGACGCGGCGATCCTGGCCTCGCCCTTTAGCGCGCGCGACTGGCCGTCGGCGCTGGACCTGGTGGCGGATCGCGCCGCGGCGCGCGGCGACTTCGTCACCTGCGACCGCTACACGTCCTGGCTCGAATCGCGCCTGCGCGCGGCGGATCGCGAGCGCCTGCTGGCCGACAACCACCGCGCCCTCGGCCCGTGGCGACTCGCCCGGCGGTTGCCGTAGCCATCCGCTGCGCGCGTTCGGCGAGCCGGTTGCGCTGTCAGCCGCGTCAGCGG
>JACQVU010000050.1 GCA_016209585.1 Planctomycetota bacterium | reverse complement strand
GTCGTGGAACTTCACCCCCTGCCGCAGCGTGAACTCCCACGTTTTCGCGTCGCCCGCCGCCGGCTTCCACTCCGTCGCCAAGGCGGGTTTCAGGTCGGCCGAGGCGTCGTCGAACCGGATGAGCGTGTCGAACACCTGCTCGATCACCTTCACGCTCTCCCCATCGGAGACGCTGATCGGGTCCAGCCTCTTCGAGTCCGCCCCACGGGCAAAAACGAACGTAGCCGCGCCAGCGGCTGAGGAATCGGCGCTTGTGCCGCCGCCGCAAGCGGGGAGAAGGAGAGCCATGGCGACAGCCACGGCGCACATCACGAAAGAGCGCATGGGGCTTGTTCCCGGCAAGTATGAAGCACTGGGACCGAATCGTTCGAACAGCGGAAGAGAGCGTAACTCTATCCCGCCGGTCTATCCTCAAGAAATAGTGCACTCTGGAAGGCAACCGCTTCTTTCACTCAACCCGCGCGCTCCCCTTCGCCCGCCGGGTTGCGTCTCGCGAGGCCCGTACCGCGGTATTCTGCATGCAGGGTGATGGCATGCGAATCACGAGGATTCCGCACAACCCGGCGGTGATGGTGAAAAACCGTGCATTCGCGGTCCGCGGGTGACCGTTGGAACAGTGATCGGCCTGCTGGCGCCGGGCACGCCGCGCGAGCGCATCCCGCAGGCGTACCCCTACACGGGGGAACGGGGGAACGGGAGAGCGCGGGAACGGGGGAACGGGGGACGGCGCCGGCCCATGCTCTCACGTTCCCACGCTCCCACGTTCCTTCCTTATGGGGGTCGGGGAACACCCGCCGGCGCGAAGATCACCCACTATCCGGCTTGTGGCGGGATCCGTATACCATGTAACCGCAGGCACCGGCCGCATTTCTTGCACACGCCATAACCCCTTGTTTTGGAAGCCGTTATGGCGCTGGAATCAATCGACAGGTGGAATGGCTTTTGCGGCTGACATTTGTGGTTCCGTCCCACGCACAACTGTGCGGGGGCGTGGGGTTTCGTTCTTCTGTACGAACGCGGGAGGACTGGCTACAAAAAGCACAATAAACACAAACTCCGTTCTTGTGGCTTCTGTGCCTCTTGTGGCCAAAAGCGCGGATCGGAAAACCTGGCTGGCAGGTGAGGGGTTGCGGCCGGTGAGGCGCGAAGATAAGATGTGGCGCTTCTTCTGGGTGGCGTGGCCGGCAAATTCGCGGCGCGCGGCTCTGTAGAACGGACTGGAGCACTGAGGATGGCTCGTCACAAACACTTCACTGGGGTCTTCACGCACCTGGCGCTGCTGGTCGTCGTGGCCGGGCTGATGGCTGCGTGCGGCTTCGGCTCGCTGCCCACGGAGCAGATCGTCGGCGCCACCGGCGGCGCGGGCGGTGGCGGCGGCACGGCGTCGGACTTCAAGGTGAACTCCACCTTCCCGCAGGACAAGGCCACGGCGGTGGCGACGAGCGTGAACGTGGACGTGATCTTCAGCGACTTCGTCGACGGCGGCTCCGTCAACGCCTCCAGCGTGCTGTTGCGCACCGGGGGGCAACCGGTCAGTTCGGCGCGGCGGCTGCTGGGCGACGGCAAAACGGTGCGCATCACGCCCACCTACGCGCTGGTGGCGAGCGCGGTGTACGAGATCACCGCGACCACGAACGTGAAGAACCTGTCGGGGAAACTGCTGGCCGCCTCTTACACGGCCTCGTTCACCACGGCCGGCACGGGCGGCGGCGGGCCAGACACCACGGCGCCGGTGGTGGTCGGCACCAGCCCGGCGGCCGGGGGCACGAACGTGCCGATCAACACGACGGTGTCGGTGATGTTTTCCGAGGCGCTGTCGCCGACCACGGTGACGGCGCAGTCGGTGAAGTTGACGGACGCGGCCACGAGCACCGCGGTGGCCGCGACGCTGACGTTGTCGTCGGGCGACTCGGTGGCGAACATCAAGCCGAGCGCCAACCTGGCGGCGAACACCCTTTACGACATCAACGCCGACACCACGGTGGCCGACGTCGCCGGGAACAAACTGGCCACGGCGTTCCGCGCTTCGTTCACCACCGGAACCACGGTGGCGCAAGACACCACCGGCCCGATCTGCGATCCCGCCAGCGTCTCCACCACCGGGCCGACGCCGGCCGACAAGGCCACGAACGTTCCGGTGGACACCAAGGTGCGCCTCACCTTCAACGAGCCGGTGGCGCCGGCGTCGATCAGCGCCACCACGTTCAGCCTCAAAGACGCGGCGGGAACGGCGGTGACGGGCGCGTTCGCCTACCCGGCGCCGCCCGGCGACAACAGCGCGGTGGAGTTGACGCCCTCCGCGCCGCTCGCGCCCAACACCACCTACACCATCACCGCCACCTCCGGGGTCACCGACGTGGCGGGCAACGCGCTGCAGAACGCGCCGCGGGTGTACACGTTCACCACGGCGCAGAGCATCATCCCGCCGACGCAGTTCACGGTGACCACGGTGGTGCCGGCCAACAACGCCACGAACGTCGACGTGCTCACCAGCATCATCTTCACCTTCTCGGCCGTGGTCGATAAGGCCACGGTGACGATCCGCTCGGCCACGGCGGCCGGTTCGGTGGAGGTCACGGAGAAGGTGAGCGGCGCGGTGGTGGAGTGCACCCCCTCGTGGGACGCCACCACCACCATCCTCACGCTGTCGCCCAACGCCCAACTCAAGCCCAACCTGGATTACAACACCAAGGTGAAGGTGACGGTGAAGAGCGCCACGGGCACGGCGCTGAACCCCGAGTTCACCTCTACCTTCAAGACCGGCGCGGGCACGCCCGTGCCGCAGGGCTTCGCGGTGGCCTCCACCAGCCCGGCGACGAACGCGGTCGACCACATGCCGTTCAACCCGATTGTGGTGCAGTTCACCGAGCCGGTGGACATCAGCCGCGACGCCACCTACAAGAACTCGTTCGACACCTCTTTCTTCCAGGTGATTGAGAACGGGCAGACCAGCGCGGTGTCGGGCACGGTGGTCTTCTCGAACGGGAACAAGACGGCCGCCTGGTGGCCGGAGATTCCCGGCGCCGGCGGCGGGGCCATCGACCCGAACCGCAAATTCATGACGCAGGGCAAGTCCTACACGCTCACCATCAAGAAGGCCACCAAGTCGGCCGGCCTCAACGCCCCCAAGACGCTCACGGCCGACTACACCGTGAAGTTCTCGACGGTGCAGGAGGGGTTCATGCCCATCCGCGCCAACCCCTTCCCCGGCAAGCAGAAGGTAGGCGTGCGCTCCGGTATCGAGGTGGAGTTCTCGCAAGGCGTCGACATGCCCAACAGCAACGGCGGCTGGCCCATTGAACTGCGGCCGGTGGGCGGGTCGCTGGTGGCCGGCCCCAACGACATGATCAACTACATTTCGCCCGACGGCCCGCCGAAATCCGGCACCGCCAAGCGCGCGGCCTCGCCCGGCGACGCGATCATCCTGGTCTTCCAGCCGGCGGGCGCGCTGTCGGCCAACACCACCTACGAAGTGAAGTTGAAGACCACCATCGTCTGCGCGGCCTATTACTGCCGGGCCGCCAACGAGTGCGCCACGCCGGCGCCCCCGGTGAAAGACCCGGCCGGTTCGCCGCTGCGCAAGGAGATGGTGTGGACGTTCACCACCAGCGACGGGGCCGAGGCCAACGACACGGAAATCCCGTGGACGCAGGATCCGGCGACCATGAACAACGCCGCGACCCACGCCGACAACTCCTTCAACCCGCCGGCGAAGAGTTTCAACATCATGAGCACCATCGGCCTGGTCTCGCCGGCCACCGAGCCGACCAACGGCTGCGAGATCCACTTCAACGAACTGATGGACCCGGACTCGATCTCGCTCACCAACATCCGCTACTCGCCGTTCGACACCAACATCGCCGGCAACACCGGCATGCTCCAGTGCAACATCTTCGGCGGCACCAACTGCGGCGCGTTCCAACTCGCGCCGCCGGTGCCGGGGATCTACTCGGTCGACAACTCGAAGAAGAACACGGGCGGGAAGTCTTACAGCACGGTCTGGTACATCGCCGACGTGCCGATGAAACAATCGCTGGGCCAGCAGTTCGGCGTGAACGCCAACGCCTTCCACATCGACATCGTCTCGCGCCCCAAGACCGGCGCCGGGGCGGCGGTGCTCGACAGCGCCGGAAACCCGGTCAAGAACAACTCCGATAACACCGGAGGCGGGGTCATCTTCTCCGTGCAGTAGCCGGATGTCGCCGCCCGGCGCGCTCCTCTCGCGCGACCGCACGTTGCTCCACCGCCGGACGCGGCTACCGGCCGTCGCCGTCTCTCTATTCATCGGCGCTGAAGCGATCCTGCGCCTGGTCGGGGCGTTGGCGGGGGCCGCGCCGCCGACCTTGGCCTCGCCCGAGGTGGACGGGGCCGTGCTCTGTTACGGCGACTCCTTCACCTGGGGCTTCGGCGCGGATGAACCCTCCCGCCAGTCCTACCCGGCCCGCTTGGCGACGCTTCTGGGGCCGGGCGCGCGGGTAACCGGCCGCGCGTTGCCCGGCCGCTCTTCGGCGGAGGTGCTCGACCAGATGGCGGCGGACCTCTCCGTCGGCCGGCCGCGGTGCGCGGTGGTCCTGGTCGGCATGAACAACGTGTGGAAACGCGCCCGCCCCGCGCGCGCGGATCTGGCGGGCGCCGGGTGGGCCAGCGGTCGCAACGTTTTTGAGGACCTGCGCCTGGTGCGCCTGGCGCGCTACCTCGCCTACCGGCTCAGCGATTCGGAACGGGGGACGACCGTTGTGGACCCCGCGCCGGGAGAGCGGGCGCCGCGACTGGACGGGCCAGAACGCCGCAGGGCGGACGAGCCGCGCCTCGATGAGGTCCGGGCCACGGCGGCGGCGCGTTTTCCGGGCGTTTTTTCGCGCGAATCCCCGCCGGAGGAGGCGCGGGCGCTTTTCGTGGAGGGGTTCGCGGCCTTTGACGCCGGCGACTTTGAGCGGGCCTCCGCCGCTTTCCGCGCGGTGGCTGCGTTGGACGCGGCCGACGCCGACTTTCTCTATCACCTCGGCCTCTCCGAGCAGCGGTGCGGGCGGCTGAGCCTCGCGCGGGAGTGCCAGGAGACTGCGCGCCGGGCGGCTCCGGACGGGGCCGAGGGCGCGGAGGCGCGGTTCGAAATCGACGTGGCGCTGGGCTTCATCGACCTCGACAGCGGGCGACCCGCCGAGGCGCGGCAGTGGTTCGCGCGGTTGCACGCCGCGCGGCCCGACCACCCCCACGCCGCGCTCGGCCTGGCGAGCGCCGCCGCCGCCGCGGGAGACTTCGCCGCCCAGCGCGCCACGCTGGCCGACGCGCTGCGAGCGAACCCCCAAAGCGCCGACCTCATGGTCGAGATGGGCCATGCGCTCCTCCGCGCCGGTGAAGTCGCCGCCGCGCGCGCGCAATACCAGGCCGCCCAGGCGCTGGAGCCGAGCAACGCCGCGGCCCTTTACGGCCTCGGCCAGACGCTCCTGGCTGAGGGCCATCCGCAAGAGGCGTTGGTTCCCTTGGCCGCCGCCGTCACGGCGGATCCCGAAAACGACCGCGCGCGGTTCAGCCTCGGTTACGCGCTGGCCGCGCTGGGCCGCCACGGAGAGGCCCGCGAACATCTCGCCGCCGCCTTCGAACGGTGCGGCGACTTCGGCGAGTTCCTCAGCCACTTCAAAAAGGGCTTCGCCGGCCGGCCTGATGACCTGCGCCGGGACCTCGCTCGCTACCTCGCCGGGGTCGAGCGCGAGAAAGGCGCCGCCTGGCTGGAGGCCACCGGCTACCGCGCGCACTTGGCCGACCTTTTCGCGGCTGAAGCGCCCTTCCTGCGTGACGACCTCGCCGCCGCCGCCGCGCTCTGCCGCCGGCGCGGCGTGGCGCTGGTGCTGCTCACCTACCCAACCGCGGTTTCGGGCGTGAATCCGGTCATTCGCGCGGCTGCCGCCGCGGCCGGCGTGCGTTGCGTCGATCTGGAGCAGGAGTTCCGGCGGCTGGCGCGCGAGCATCCCGCCGCCGAGCCGCTGTTCCGTGAGGGTGACCGCCACTGCACCGCCGTCGGCTACGAGCGGATGGCGGAGGTGGTGGCGCGGGGGTTGCCGTGACGCGGGCGTGCCCGGCGATCCCGTTTTGATCACGGCGCACGATCCTCCAGGGCTGAAAACCGGCGTGGGAAGCCGTTTTTTTTGAGGAGCGAGAAAAATTTTCGCGGTCCGCACGGGGTAGCTGGAGGGGCGCGGTTGAAGGGCGCGCCGCGCTTGCGGTTCGCGCTCGCGGCGGCCGGAATCCCTTGTGGCTCTAGCGGTTTCAACCGGTTGGGGCGCGGCCCCGCCGCGCGAACGGCGCCGACTGATCCCGCCAACCGCCTTGCGGAATGGCCGGGATCGGGCGATCCGACGCGATCATCCAGGTTGCAGCCGATCATTCGGTCGGGCAAGATTTGCGCTCACGACGGGCTGCGGCGGGTGGCCGCCACGGTCCTTCCGTCGGGAGAGCCGGGCCAGGGCGAAAGCCGAGCGCCGCGCCGGGCCTTCCCGCTGGGTTATCAAACAAGTCGCCGGGCGGGTAGGGGCGCCGCGCCGGCGGCGTGGGTTTCAGCCCCGCGAAGGAGCAAGCGGAATGAATCGGGCTGACATCGTCGACTATCTGGTGAAGAGCAAGGTGAAGGGGCTGGAATCCAAGGCCAGCGCCGAGCGCGCCGTGGAGGCCGTGCTGGCCGCCGTGCGGATCGGGCTGAAGAAGGGGTCCAAGAAGGTGTCACTGATCGGCTTCGGCGCCTTCTCGGTGGTGAAGCGCAAGGGGCGTATCGGCCGCAACCCGCAGACCGGCGGCGCCATCAAGATTCCGCCTCGCAACACCGTCACGTTCAAGGTCTCGAAGACGCTGAAGGACGCGCTGAAGTAGTCCGCCGCCGCGCCGGCCGATCTCTCCTCCGTTCTCTCTCCCTGGTCGAACGGGGCACGGCTTCCGGGGGACGGTTGCCGTCCGACAGTGTTGGCGCGGCTGGTGTATCCGGACCCGGCGTTCGCCCGCGGGCGTCGCCGGGTCCGGCTGTTTTGTTCCCCCGGTCACCGTCGCGGGAGGGGTTTCTGTTCGCGGCTCTTGTCGATCTCGCGCTGGAAGATATTGCACTGGGTGAACTTGTTGGCGCAGACGGCGATGGCCTTGTCGATGTTCTGAATAGTGAACATCTTGCGGCAGCCGTCGTGCGAGCATTCCATGAAGGGGCACACCATGGGCGTTCTCCCGATCGTGACCACCCGAAAACTTTTCCGGGCCGCGCCGCGGCGCGAGGGGCGGCGAGCGGAGCGGCGGGCAAACCATGATCGACAAAACAGACTTTATACTTTAACAAACCTATTCTTGCGCTTCTCCCCGCGCGCCTGGCGCGCCTGCGGACTTCGCGGAACTCTGGTTTCCGGCGGGATTGTACTCGCCCTATCGTCAGCCGCAAGCCCCGGTACGGCTTGGCCAGCCGTCAGCGGCGAGGAAGCCCCGGAAGCGCTGAAATCGTCGCCGGCATTTCGTCCCATGTCCTTCCATCAAGCACGCGCCCGGCGCGCTTCTTGTTCGCGCCTCCCCACTGCTTGAAGAAGAAGGGAACACCCGCCCGCCGGCACTGGTCGCGGATAGCGACCACCCACGCGGGGTTCATCGGCCGCGCGCGCGGACCGGATTCGCCACCCACGATCACCCAGTCGATGCCGCTGAGGTCAAGATCATGAATGGAACCGAGAAGCGGCTCCAGCGAGAGGAACTTTGTTGGCGCCCGAATGCGCCGAAGATGGTCGATGCGTGACCGGAATTGGTCGCTCTCCACGCTGACGCCCATCCAGACGTTTGACGGCCAGTCGATCCGCTTGTCGAGTCGTTCGAGCCGCTCCGCGCGTTTTGTCAGCACCTGAAACCGATGCCACCACGCCTGCCGCATCACGTCGAAGACGCGCTGAACGTACATGAAGGGAACGGCCTCGTGAAACAAATCGCTCATCGAGTTGACGAAAATGGTCCGGGGGCGCTTCCACTCCAACGGCAGTTCGAGCATGTGGGGTTGCAGCGTCAACCCGAAGCCGTTGCGATAGTTTTTCTGGCCCATGGCTCGCAGGCGCTCGGCCATGCGTTCGGCGTAGCAGTTTCGGCAGCCGGGGCTGACTTTCGTACAGCCGGTGACGGGATTCCACGTGGCTTCGGTCCACTCGATGGCGGAGTTCAGCCCCATGTCAGCCTCGCGTCGTCGGAAAACGTATTCGCGCGGCGCTTCCTCCCGTCCGTCTTACTTTCTTCGACCCTCAAGCGCCCACTGTTTTCGTCCCGTTTGAGCGCGTCGGTCATGTGCGTCTTGAGAAACGCGGTCTGATTCGACGCCGGGACTGTCTGAAACCATGGGTCGTTTTCGTGGATAGAGCGACAGCTCCCCCCTCCTCCTCTCAACACCGGCTGAACCCACACGCATGGCACACCACGCAGCCGGACTCGAACGCCAGAACGCCGTCGCACGCGGGGCAGCGGATCTTGTGTTCGGCGTGAGCGCCGGGAAGCGGGCGAGCGACGGACGGCACAGACGACCCCGGGCTTCCGGACCCCGGCCACTCGCTCGCGCCTTCAGAACCCTCGCCCACCGTGCTCGCGGTGTCGCCGCGAGGCAGCGGCTCGATGGTCCAGCCGCGGTCTTCCTTAAGTTCGCGTGAAATGGCGTCAAGCGCGCCGTCGGGCAGGTCGCCCAGAAGCATCGCGCGAAGGCTGAAGCGCGTCTTCACGGCCAGGTACTTTCGCAGCGCCTTGGCCAGGGCGTCGGCGAGCGACATCACCGGGCCGTCTTTGGTGGGAATGTTCAGCACGGAACCGATGCCCGAAAGTTGCTTCACCACGTCGTCGAGCGAGCCGTTGCACCGCAGCCAGAGCGAGATCATGCGGCAGACGGCTTCCAGGTCGGACGACGCCACGTCACCCCCACGGCCGAGTTGCGCGAATACTTCGCGCTCGCGTTCGCTCTTCGGTTCCACCGTGATCTTCACGTGCATGTTGCCGAACGGCGTGCGTTGCCGAACGCGGATGCACGGCATCACGTCGGGTGTGTCGACCGGGCGCAGAGAGGCCGGCGCGGCCGCCGGCGCCGCGGTCGTCGCGGGAAGGGAGGGGCGCGCCTCTTCCGCCTTCCCCCCGCCGGCGGACAAGGCCATCGGCTGGCCGATGCGGCAACCGTCGCGGTAGACGGTGATGCCCTTGCAACCGAGGTCCCACGCGAGGTCGTAGGCGGCTCGCACGTCGGCGCGCGAGGCTGAAGCGGGGAAGTTGATGGTCTTGCTCACGCTCGCGTCGCAGTGGCGCTGGAACGCGGCCTGCATGCGCACGTGCCATTCGGGCGCCACGTCGTGCGCAGAGGCGTACACCTCCCGGAGATCGTCGGGAACACCGGGAAGATGGCGTACCGACCCCTCGGCCGCGATGCGCTCAATGAGGTCCGCCGAGAAAATGCCCCGCCTCTCCGCCTCCGCGCGGAAGCCGCGGTGCACTTCGGCGAGCCGCTTGCCGTCCAGCACGTTGCGGAAGAAGGCGAGAGAGAAGAGCGGTTCAATGCCGCCCGAGCAGCCGGCGATGATGGAGATGGTGCCGGTCGGCGCCACGGTGGTGACGCAGGCGTTGCGCACCCGCCGCCCGCGCTCCTCCCAGAGGCTGCCGCGCCAGTTGGGGAAGACGCCGCGCTCGGCGGCGAGTTCTTCCGACGCGGCGTGGGCCTCATCGTTGACGAATTTCATGAGGCGCTCGCCGAACGCCACGGCGGCGTCGGAGTCGTACCGGAGGCCGAGGGCGAAGAGGGCGTCGGCGAAGCCCATGACCCCCAGGCCGATCTTGCGGTTCGCCCGACAGACCTGCGCCGTTTCCGGCAGCGGGTAGCGGTTGGCGTCGATCACGTCGTCAAGGAAGCGAACGCCCAGGCGCGCCGCCTCGCGCAGGCCGGCCCAGTCGAACGCGCCACCCGGCGACGCGAACGCGCCCACGTTGATCGAGCCGAGGTTGCAGGACTCGTACGGAAGCAGCGGCTGCTCGCCACATGGATTTACCCCCTCCATCCGCCCCACGTGCGGCGTGGGGTTGTGATCGTTGATGCGGTCAATGAACACCAGCCCCGGCTCGCCGCTTTTCCAGGCGCGATCAATGATCAGGTCATACACTTCGCCGACCGTCCACCGACCGCCTCCGGCCTTTTCCAAGGGCACGCTCTGGCCCGTGCGCGGGTTGGTGACGAAGTGCGGCTGTGACGGGTCCTCCCGCAGGCGCTTCACGAAGTCGCTCGGCGCCGAGACCGACAGATTGTAGTTCAGCAGTTCATCGGGCTTCTCCTTGAGACTGATGAACTCAACGATGTCCGGGTGATCGACACGCAGCATGCCCATGTTCGCGCCGCGCCGGAACGCCCCCTGCTGAATGGCGTCCGTCGCCCGTGAAAACACCCGGAGGAACGAAAGCGGCCCCGACGTGGTCCCGCCCGACGTGCGCACCAGGTCCCCCTTCGGCCGCAGGCGAGAGAAGTCGAACCCCGTGCCCCCGCCCGCCTTCTGGATGAGCGCCGTCTGCCGCACCGCCGTGAAAATCTCGTCGATGGAGTCGCCCACCGGCAGCACGAAACAGGCCGACAACATGCCCATCTCGCGCCCGGCGTTCATGAGCGTCGGCGAGTTGGGAAGAAAAACGCCCGACGCCATCAGGCCGTAGAACCGCGCCGCCGTCGCCTCCACCTCCGCCTCGTCCGCGCCGTACGCACGCTCCGGAGCGGCCACCGCCCGCGCGACCCGCCGGAACATCTCTTCGGGCGTTTCCACCAAATGCCGGCGGTCGTCGCGCGCCAGGTAGCGCGATTCCAACACCTGCCTGGCGTTCTCCGACAACGCCAGCGGCGCGCCGAACCCCGCCGCCCACGGGCGCGGGTCGCAGGGCGCGGGGCGCAGGGCGCGGGGCGCGAGTGGAGGCGAGGAAGCGTGCGAGACGACGTCAGCCATGCCGTTCCTTTCGACCTCATCGAAGACTACACAAATATACAGTACTCCGCGAGCCGGCGCAAAGCCGAAATCCGGGGCGCGGGGCGAGGGGCGAGGGGCGAGGGACGG
>JACQVU010000030.1 GCA_016209585.1 Planctomycetota bacterium | reverse complement strand
GCATCATCACCGGGGCGGTGGTGGCGGGGCGGGCGGTCAAAGGCCGAATGCAGAAGGTCAAAGGCTGAAGGAGAAAGGCTGAATGATGAATTCTTCCGACCTCGACCTTCCGACTTCAGCCTTCGGCCTGGCGCGTCGCGTCCCATCGCCTGACGGCGGCGCGCACCGGGGAAAGCATCGCGTCGGAGCGGCAGAAGGCCATCATCGCGGCGGCGGAGCCCGGCGGTCCCAATCGCCGCTCGCGCGAGAGCCAGAAGGCGTCGGTGGCCTCGATGAAACGAACGACCATCGGATGTTCCCATGACTCGCATTCTCCCATCTCCGCCTCCTTTCCGGCGGCATCCTACGATCCCCCGCCCTTCGCCCGCCAGATGGAATCCATCGTCGCCCTGGCCGCCGCGGCGCATGCATCTCGACTGTCCCGACGGCCCGAAGGACTTCGCCCCGTTCGCGCTGGACGCCCTGGTCGATTCGACGACCGAAACGGTTCGCCGCTGGCTCGCTGATGTTCGCGACGAAGAGGTCTCGATCACGGAAGCGGCCGACTATCTCTGGGCGGCGGAAGAGGCGAAGTGCGCCGGACTCGCCGCCCCGGACCCCGACGCCCTGCGCCCCAACCCGCTCGCCATGCCCGCCATGTTCCCCATTCCCCAGCACCCCACGCCCAGCGCCCAAAATCTGGCGCCCAACGCCTCCCTCTGGCCGCCACGTCTGGACCACCAGACCATTCGCGGAATGAGCGTCACCTACGCCCGCTTCCGGCGCGCCTTCCCGGACTCGCCCGAAGCGGACATGTACAAGGCCAAGATCGAGGAGTGGCGCGGGGAAGACATTACGATGGACGAAGCGGCCGATTTCGTCTGGCAGACTCATGAGGCGATCACCGCCGGCCTCCCCCGCCCCGACCCCCGCGCGCCGCGGCCCAACCCGGAGGACACCATGAGCATCGCTGCTCCGAACGATTCGTCGAATCCATTATTCCGCCGGAGCTCAGACGCGCGCATCGCTCAGGCCTTGTTCTTGGCGTCGATGCGGATTCGTCAGCGCGGATTACGCCACCTGCCCAACCCCTCTCCCATCGCCCCCACCGCCCGCTGGCACGTCGAATCGATCACGGGCTGGCGACACGAGGGGTGGACTAGGGACAGGTTCCGTTCCGCCATTATGTCCGACTGGGGCGGTGGACTGAAGGGATATCCCCGGTTCACCGCTGATCTTAAACGCGGCGGCTATTATTTCAAATGGTCACGGGGCGTCCCCGACGACATGCCAATGGCAGGAGAGGTCACTGTTCACGCGACCACGCCCAGCGGCCTGCCATTTCATATTCACCTCGTGAATTTTCTCGAAACGTCATCTCGAAACCCTTCCCCCATCGCCCGGTTCCTCTTCGCCAAGCAGCAATGGACCATCGCAGATGCTCAGACCTGGCTGCGCGCCAACGGCCATCGCGCCGACGAACCGCGCGAGACCGGCGACTGGTGGGCATTCCGTCAACCTGCTGCCGCCGACGTGGCGGACGATCCGAACAAACTGCGCCGCGTCCAACTGGGCATCGGGATCGAGGGCGACATTCTGCTGTTACCCCCATTGCCGGTCGCCGATGACGTGCGCGAGCGGCACGGCTTCGGCTGGCAACTCTTCGCCATCATCTTCCCGGCCGCGAGCGGCTGGGACGAACGGAGCGCCGATGACTGGCTCGCGCGGGCGGGCTACCCGGAGGCGGTGCGCCCGGCCGCCGGCCTGGGCGGGGACGTGACCGCGTGGACGGTAGAGCCGGCGGCGCTGGACTACGTGCGCCAGGTTGAGACCGTGGACCTCGACGCCGGCGAGCGCCCGGTCATCGGCCTGCTGGGGAATCTGGCCGATCGCGCGCCCGTGGCGAAGCGGATGGAGCAGAAGCAGCCGCGGAAGACCGGGAGCGAACGGGAGGCGCGGCCCAACGTCTTCTCCCCATCTCCCCATCTCCCCCTCTCGCCCTCTTCAGGAAACCCCACGCTCTCCCTCCTCTGGGGCCTCAACCCCTCATCGCCCGCGCTGTTCCACGCCCGCAACCTGTTCGAGCGGTTCCACGGCTACTCCGCCGCGGCCGTCAATCAGGTCAGGTTGCCGCGCCGCGTCCCGGCCCGCGTCCGCCTGGTCGCCCCGGTCTATAGCATTCTATACGATAGCGACAAATGGCGCGGCCGGGGCGGGACGAAGGCGCGCTACTACCACGATATCGAGGGCGCGCCGCTGATGCTCTGCGCGCCGCTTCAGGGCGACGAACGCCCGGAGCAGATCATCACGGTGCCGCCGACCCAACAGCTCATTCCCGGCACGATGACACAAATCGCCGAGTTCGTCGGCGTCCAGGTGGATCGCGACCGGCGGCGCTTCCTCGACCTCCAGCGTTCGACCGGCCGCCGCGTGGGGCTGCTCTCCGACCCGTGCGGCACGCGCCTATACACTGATCAGCCGGACATTTTCCTGGTCGGCGGCGGGCCGCTGCGGGTGCGGGCGGAGGGCATCACCGGCTGATTCACCGCGGAGGCGCGGAGAGCGCGGAGAAGAGAGCACTCAGCACCCAACACCCAGCGCCACGCACCCAGCCCATTCGTCCCATCGGTCCTCTTCGTCCCATTCGTCCCATGCCCTGCTCTGCTCTCTGCGCCTCTGCGGTTGAAGGAGTGTGATACATGCCATCGAAGTTCGCCGAACGTTTCGCCAGCTTGGTGGACCGGGGCATCGGCGCGGGCAAAGCAGCTGCCGCGCGGGCCGTGCTCGAAGAACTCGGCTACTCGGCCGACGAGGCCAAGGCCATCGCCACCGACGTCGAGTGGACTCGGCGCGCCCTGGCCGCTTTCCCGCGCGAGATCGCCGGTAAATCGAAGGTGATCGGATGACCGACCTCTGGCCCTGGATCACCGCGATTTCGCTCGCCGTCATCGCCCTGGGCGTGCTCTCCCGTGGCGTGGCGAGCGTGCTGTCGTACGTCCGCGTTCGCCGGACGCTCGACGACGCGGACCGCTGGCGGGCTCTCTCGGAGCGGTCGCGGAAGCGCGTTATCTGCCCGCCGGTATTCCCTCCACCGATGGAGTGGGACGGCGACGGCAGGGGATAGCCACAAAAAGCACACAAGTCACCACGCAGCGAAACCTTGTGTTCTTTGTGCCTTCTGTGGCCATCCGTCTCATCGATCCCATCAAAGTGACCAATGCCGGAATCACTCGCTGAGATCATCCGCCGCGCGACCGATCAACACACGAAATTCGTCGCCCATTTCACGGTCTACCTGAACCCATCCTTCACTGGCGACGCGCATCTGTTACAGGTAGTCAAGTCACTCAGCGATGAGATCCTCTATCCGTTGATGGTGTTCGGGGAGCAGGCCGCGCCTTGGGTCGAGCAGCCTCTACCCGAACCGCCGCCAGCCACGAATTTCGGTCCGCTCACTACCAGCCTCGCGAACGGGGTAGCCGTTCAGGCGGGGCGCGTGCGTGAAGCCGTGATAAAACAAATTGATATCGTCCGGCCGGTGCCCCGGTCGGCGACCGGGACGGACGCGATCGAGTGGCTCGGCATGGTGGCGGCACACATGGCGATCCTGCGTGACATGCTCCCCCTCGTGGGCGTGGTCCCTGAAAAGAGCATCCTCGATCAGGTGAGGGATTCGGCGCGGGAGACGTTAGCCCCGCTGGAGGCACTGGCGACCTCACTGGCGGAGACCGCCGCGAATATCGCGCAAGCTCTGGCCGGGGGGTCATCGGCACTGGCTGATTTGGCGGCCTGGGTGCGGGGGTCGTGGCCCTGGCTCGCCGGCGGCGCGGTCATCCTCATCGGCGGCGGCACGGCCCTGGCGCTCTCCCGCCGGCGCGCCTGACGGCGTGGCGCGGGGCGCGGGATATTGACTTCCAACCTTCCCACGTTCCCGCCTTCTTCCTCTCGCCCCGCGCCCCTCGCCCCGCGCTCATCTTCGCCCTCGGCGCCTGGGGTCTGGCTGGCTTTCATGCCCTTCGCGGGCTTCGTTTATGGTGACAATAGTACGCAATGTTTCTAAGTTCCCACGTTCCCACGTTC
>JACQVU010000481.1 GCA_016209585.1 Planctomycetota bacterium | reverse complement strand
GCGTGGACTACCGGGGTATCTAATCCCGTTTGATCCCCACGCTTTCGTCCCTCAGCGTCAGTTGCCGACCAGTGAGTCGCCTTCGCCCTCGGTGTTCCTCTCAATATCTACGCATTTCACCGCTCCACTGAGAGTTCCACTCACCCCTCCGGCACTCGAGCGCCGCAGTATCCGAGCCAGTTCCATGGTTGAGCCATGGGATTTCAACCCGGACTTACGACGCCGCCTACGGACCCTTTATGCCCAGTGATTCCGAATAACGTTCGCCACCTCTGTATTACCGCGGCTGCTGGCACAGAGTTAGCCGTGGCTTCCCTCCACCAGGTCAATCCCGGTATGCTGTTAACATCCGGGCCTTCCTCGATGGTGAATCGCGGTTTACAACCCGAAGGCCTTCGTCCCGCACGCGGCATCCCGTCGTCAGGGTTTCCCCCATTGCGAACTATCCTCGACTGCAGCCACCCGTAGGTGTCCGGGCCGTGTCTCAGTCCCGGTGTCGGAGAACACTCTCTCAAGCCTCCTACCCGTCACAGCCTTGGTGGGCCGTTACCCCACCAACTAGCTGATAGGCCGTAGTCCCCTCCCGCAGCGCCAGGCCTTGCGGTCCCCAGCTTCCCTACGCCGCCGATGCCGGTAGCGTATCACATTGGGTATTACCCCCAGTTTCCCGAGGCTATCCCCATCTGCG
Organism: Planctomycetota bacterium; assembly: GCA_016209585.1. GTDB lineage: Bacteria > Planctomycetota > UBA8742 > JACQVU01 > JACQVU01 > JACQVU01. The sequence goes on along the minus strand of JACQVU010000481.1, from coordinate 4,808 downwards.
GGGCAGGTTGACTACGTATTACTGACCCATCCGCCGCTCTACTCGGAGTTGCCCCCTTTCGCGCGCGACTTGCATGCCTAATCGATGCCGCCAACGTTCATTCTGAGCCAGGATCAAACTCTTCACTTGGAATCTCGGCTCACGGCCTTCAACGCCCGTGCGGCGCAGCACCCGAAGGAACCGCCCCGCCGACGCACTGAAGGCAGTGCTTTGGGCGAGATTGTGACGCCCCCTTGCGAGGGCCAAGCAGTCCGCCCGGCCCCTGGCAGGGACCGAACGGTTACACACCTTCTCACAATCTCCGGCTATTGCCCCTCTTCACTTGTCAAAGAGCCGACAGCACCACGCGAGCAACAGGTTGCCCTCTGCTCACACCCTGGTGCTATCTTTGGCCAAGCATCCTACCAACCACAAATACCGGTGTCAATAGTAAGAAAGAAAAAACATGAAATTTTTCTTTCCTCAAACCAGACATCGCATAACCCCTTTTACCCCAACTTGTTACGGCGTCACCACCATGGCGCGGCGCCTCTTCGCGCCGTCCGCAATTGACCTTTCGTCTTTTCCCTCTTGCTTCGCGCCGTCGCTCCGGCTAGGATACCAGACCAACGTCACAACACTTCCTGCCGCAGTGGGAATACGTATCCCGAAGAAGTTGTCCCATGCCCATCCCGTTCAAATGCGCCGCGTGCGGGCGAACCGGCTCCGCCGCTGACAGGTATCGCGGCCGAAAGGCGAAATGCCTGTGCGGCGCAACCATCCACATAGGCGCCAGCCCCCCGGCGCTGCCGTCCACACCGACGGAGGACCCCGCGGCGCCACCCGCGCCGGATTCAACCGCGAAGCCGCTGCCCCACGCGCCGGGCGTGGACCTGCCCCAAACGCCCAGCGAGGCGTCGTCGTTCGATCGCTTTGCTGACGCGCTGACGGCGGCCGTTGACCAGGACGTGTTGCCCTGCAACGCGTCGGGTATTCTCGCGATCCACGCGCCGGGCGTCCTGCCACCGCCCGGCGATATGGCCGAACCGCCACGCCCCGCCGCGCCCCAGCCGGCGGCCGCGGCGGCCCCACCGCAACTCCCGGAGGCTGCGCCACAACTGCCGCCCGCGCCGCCAACCGCGGCCGGCGCGCCATTGACGCCGCACACTCCGCCGACACTGCCCGCGCTGCCATCGCTCGACCTTCCGCCCGCGGTGGCCGCGCCCGCTTCCGCTCTCGCGCTCCCCGCGGCGGTGGCGCGCGTCGCGCCGCCCGCGGCGATCCCCAACCGGCGAGACTCGGATCGCCGCGCGAACGACCGCCGCCGCGCGGATCGCCGGGAGCGGCGCGAACGGAGATCGGGCGAAGAGCGGCTGAGCGGCGTCTTCGGGCCGGAACACCTCGGCGGCATCGAGCGGCGCAAGGGCGGGGATCGGCGCAAGGGTCTCCGCCGCAAGGGCGAGAGGCGCAAGGGAGATCGCCGGAAGATCAAGCCCCTGGTCATCGCCGGCGTGCCGCTTCGCAACTCCGTGCTGCTCGCCTCCGGCGGCGTGGCGTGCGTGGCGCTGCTCGTCTTCCTCACCGTCTTCCTGCTGCGCTCAAACTCGCCGCCACCCGCGACACAGACCGCGGCGGCGTCGCCCGCGCCTTTAGAGGCCGCGCCCGCGGCGGGCGAAACCGCGCGCGCGCCGGTGTCGCCGGGCGAAGCGCCTGGCTCGGCGCCGCCTGAAGCCCCCCGGCGCGGTATGTCGATGTTCGAGCGCGTGCCCGACGGCGAGAAGCGCATCACCTCCTCACTTGAAGACGCCCGCCGCGGCGGCGCGCCGGCGAAGGAAGAAGAGAAGCCGCCGTCGTGGTCGCAGGGCGGTTCGTCTGGCGGCAGCGTGGACTTGGAGAAGGAACGCGAGCGCGCCGCAGCGGACGCCGCGGACGCTGAAGCGCGCGCCGCCGACACGCCCGACGCGCCGTTGACGGTCGAGGCTGATCCCGCCGACGCCGGGGCGGCGACCGGCGCGCCCGACCCCGCTGACGCGGAGGGCGCGATGACCGACGCTCGCGGGCCGGCGCCGACTTCTCCACCGCCGGCGGGCGCGAAGTCACCCTCGAAGAAGGCTGAGCCGAAGAAGCCCGCCGCTCCCCCGGGCGCCGGCCCATCGGCCGGCGCGGGTTCAGGCGGGAAAGCGGCGGGGCGCAAGACCGGAGCGCCCACGGCTGGCCGGAAGGACGACGCGGGCGACGAGGAGGAGGCGCTGGTCGACGACGGCTCCGACGACCCGAATATCTTCCGTCATCCGAAGCCGGCGGGGAAGAAGTACACGGCGAAGGAGAAGCAGGAGCGCGCGAAGAAAGAGTACGCGTTCGTCTGGGAGAAGTATTTCGCCCCGTTTGGGGGCGACACCCGGAACTTCAAAGTGGTCGAGAGCGTGCACTACCATTTGTATACCGACGCCCCGGCGGGGGATCAGTTCCCCAAGTACCTCGAGTTCTGCTACGAGTTCGTCCGCACGATCTACCCGTTCGAGGATCGCGAGGAGCCGCTATTGGCGCTGGTGTTCAAGAGCCACGAGGAGTACTGCGCCTTTTCGCGCGCCATTTCGAAAATGGAGTCGCCCGAGAAAACCGCGGGCCACGCCTGCGCGTATTATTACGCCACTTACTACCAAAGCCCGAACTCCGACGCCGTGTATCACGAGGCCACCCACCAGATCGTGCACGCCCTGGTCGGCGTCGTTCTCGGCGGCTCCTGGCTGCAGGAGGGCATGGCGGTGTACGTGGAGCATGCGATCTACGGCATTTCGCCCTCGAACGGTTTTTCCGCTCGGGTGCGCTCCGACGACTTCACGCCGCTGCGCGAGTTGATCGGCTATCCGTCGATGATCGGCGGCCCCAACCCCTCGCGGAATTACGAGCAGTCGGGCACGATCGTCGATTTCATGCTCAACGGCCCCTGGAAGGCGAAGTTCAAGGCCTTTCTCAAGTCCAACCAGGAGCGTCCGCTCTTCACGCCCGCGCAGCAGATCGCCAACCTCGAAAAAGTCTACGGCTGCACGCTGGCGCAGTTCGAAACCGCGTGGAAGGAGTATTTGCGCAAGCCGGTGAAGCCGCCCAAGCCGCGGGGGCCGTGAGGAAGAAGGCCGCCGCCTGGAACCCGATCGATGCCGGCTCACGCTACGCACGAGGCGTCGCTCGCTTCGCGACGGCGGCCGACGGCGAAGCGCTACTGCCCGCCGGTGATGTCGTCGAAGTAATAGGGCGCCGTGCCGCCACCTTGCACGGCGAACAAGAGCGTGCCGTCGGCGTTGGGGTGGGTGGTGGTGGTGATCTGATACTGCGTCCAGCCGTTGCCGGTCTGGCCGGTGGCCGTCGGGCCGGCGGTGACGACCCCCAGCCCGGAGAGGGTGAAGGTGAGGGCGGAGTAACTCGCGTCCCACGCCCAGAAGGTGAGCGTCACCGCGCCGCCGGATTTGACCACCAATTTGTACGTGGCGGCGTTGTTGTCGGTGAGCCGGAAGAACTTCGCGGTCGAACCTCCCGAATGATCCAATCCGGGCGTTCCCTCGGTGGCGCCGTCGGTGATCGTCACGTTGGTGATGCCGCCGCTTCCTCCCCCGACCTGATCGAAGCGGAACTCGATCGAGGCTGACGCCGAGCCGAGGCTGCCGTAGTCGTCGAAGAAGGTCAGCGTGGCGCGGTACTTTGGCACGCTGCCCATCGACTGGAACAACTCGGTCAGTTCGGCGCCCATCACGACGATGTCGATCGAGCGATCCCCGACGTTCATGGTCGGCAGACGCCGGTCGAAGAACCCCCCGGCCGTGACGTTCGTCCACCCGCCACCGTTCCACTTCTCGATCGCCACGCGGGCCTTGTCGCCCTTGTCGGTCGCGTCGGTGTCGTTGAACACGGCGCTCAAGGCCACCGGGCTGATGTCGTTGGTGATGAAATCGCCGCTGATGGTCGCGGGCGTCCCCGCGGCGCTGGCGGACTGCGCGCCGATCTTCGCGCTGTTCACGTAGAGCAGCGTCGGCGCGGTGGGCGCCAGGTCGATGAAAATGCCGGCGGAGTTTCCCGAATACCCCGACGAGTTGCCCGCCGCGTCCAAAGTATAGGCCCGGAAGTAGTAGGTGACTCCGTTCACCGCCGAGCCCCAGGCGTAGCCGCCGGCCGCGCTGCCCGTGGCGCCGGTGAACACGACCGTGCCACTGGGGTTCGCGGCGTCGCGCCGAATCTCGATGTAGTGATTCGTCACGCCGACGTTGTCGGAACCCAGAGTCCAGTTCGCCGTGATGGTGGTGGCGATGCCCACCGCCCCTTCGGCCCACACCGGCGCGATCGGGGCCGTGGGCGCCACCCGGTCCAGCGTGGTGATCGAGCCGGAGACGTCACTCGAGGTGTTCCCCGATGCGTCCACCGCCTGTACCCACACCCAGTATTGGGTATTCGCCGTCAGGTCGGGTGTCGTGTAGGTGACGGCGTTGGCGGCCGTGGTGGTGTTCGGCGCGCCCGGCTTGCTGGAGGTCGTGTTCCAGAACACCTGGAAGCCGGCTTCGTCCGTCACGCCGTCGGTCCAGTCGATCTTGACGTACTCCAGTCCGGAGTTCAGCGACCCGGCGGTGGCGGTGAGCGCCAGCCCGGTGGGCGCGGACGGCGGCGTGCGATCTCCAATGGCCACGCTTCCCGCCGGGCTCGTCGCGCTGTCGGCCCAGTTTCCGCTCGCGTCGTTGTCGCGCCATTGGATCGTGTATTGCGCGGTCTGCTCGTCTGAAACCCCGGTGTCGTCCCAGAACGTGGTCGCGGTCGAGGTCCAGGAGATCGTGTTCGTGCCCGTG
>JACQVU010000473.1 GCA_016209585.1 Planctomycetota bacterium | reverse complement strand
GGCGACGACTACGTGGTCAAACCCTTCAGCGTGCGCGAACTTCTGGCCCGCGTGGAGGCCGTGTTGCGCCGCGCGGAAGAGCGCCCCTCCGACGTGGCTGCCGTCCCCTTCCCCGGCGGAACCGCCGATCTCACCCGGCGCGAGGTGCGCTTCGGCGACGGCGCGCCGGCCATCCCGCTCACCGAGAACGAGGCCGCGCTGCTCCGCTACCTCTCCCAGCGGCCCGGCCGGCCGGTCTCCCGAGACGAACTGCTCCAGCGCGTCTGGCGCGTGAGCGCCTCCGCCGGCGAAACCCGCACCGTCGACATGCAGATCGCCCGCCTCCGCGAGAAACTGCGCGACGCCGGCGCCTCGCCTCGGTTGCTGGTCACGGTGCGGGGCAAGGGGTACATGTGGGGGCAGGGTTGAAAGCTGTCCCCTCCTATGCGCCCCAGGCTTGCCTGGTTGATCTTCGCGCTGGTCGTGCTGGTGCTGCTCGCCGCAGCTGCCGGCATCACCACCTCGCTGCTGCGCCTCGACCGCGCGGAGGCTGAGGCGCAGCGCGCCGCGGACGTCAACGAAGACCTCCGCGCCGCGCTGTGGCGAATGGAATCCGCCCTGGCGCCCGTCATCGCGCAGGAGGCGGGCCGCCCCTACTTCGTATACGACGCCTTCGTGCCGCCCAGCCGCTCCTACAACCGCATGTTCGAGGAGATCGAGCCGGGGGACATCCTGGTGCCCTCCCCGCTGATCACGTTCCGCTCCCCGTACGTTCGGATCCACTTCCAGGTGGCGCCGGGGGACGAGGCGACCTCCCCGCAGGCGCCGGTGGGCAACATGCGCGACGTGGCGGAGGCCCGGGGCATCTGCTCCTCGCCCGACGTCGAAAAGGCCCACGAGCGCCTCGCCCGCCTGGCCGGGCTGCTCGACCCCGCGGCGCTGGTGGCGGCGCTGCCGCCCGCCCCGGCCGCCGGCGGGGAGGCGCCGGCGCCGCGCGTGGAACTGCTCTTCGCGCCGCGGGAAGCGCAACCGCCGCGTCAGGCGGCCAACCCCCCCGGGGGCCGCAAGGACGCGCAGTGGCAGCAAACCCGCAACGTGGACGACTACTCGCGCCGCGCGCAGACCCAGCAGCAAACGGTGTTCGACCAGACCCTCGCGCAAGGGGTGAACGGCGTCGCGCCGCTCCTTCCTCCCTCGCCGGGGGAGGAGGCGGCTCGCCCCGGCATCATGACGCCCCTCTGGGTCGGAGCCGAACTGGTGCTGGCCCGGCGCGTCATGATCGGCGGGCGCGAGATCGTCCAGGGCGCGTGGCTCGACTGGCCCGCCATCCGCGCCTTCCTGCTCGCCGAAGTGCGCGACCAATTCCCGAACGCCGATCTGCTCCCGGTGGCGCCGGCCGCGGGCCGCCCCCCGCCCGACCACGCCCACTTGCTGGCCTCGCTGCCGGCGCGGTTGGCCACCGGGCCGATCCCGCCGCCACCGGACGAGCCGATCTCCGCGCCCACGCGCCTGACGCTGCTGCTCTCCTGGGGGGCGCTGCTGTTCGCGGGCGTCTGCCTCGCCCTGGTCCTCGCCGGGGCGCTGGCGCTCTCGGAGCGGCGGGCCGCGTTCGTTTCCGCCGTGACGCACGAACTCCGCACGCCGCTCACCTCCCTGCGCATGTACGCCGAGATGCTGGCTGGCGGCATGGTCGCAGGCGAGGCCCAGCGCGGCGCCTATCACGAGACGCTGCTGCGCGAGGCCGAGCGCCTCTCCCGCCTGGTCGAAAACGTGCTCTCCTGGGCGCGGCTGGAGCGCGGCCGGGCGCCGAAGCGCGGCCAGACCCTCGCCGTGGGCGCGCTGCTCGACGCCGCGCTGCCGCGCCTCGTGGATCGCGCCGCCCAGTCCGGGATGACGCTGGCCGCCGACCGTGCCGCCACGGCGTGCGACGTTTCGGTCCGCGCCGACCCCGACGCCGTGGAGCAGATACTTTTCAACCTGGTGGACAACGCCTGCAAGTACGCCGCCGGCGCAGCCGACAAGACCATTTCCCTCACCGTGACCCGCGAGCCGCGTCGGGCGCTCATCACGCTGCGCGACGCCGGCCCCGGCATCGCCCCCGCCGCCGGCCGGAGGCTCTTCACGCCCTTTCGCAAGTCAGCCGGCGAGGCCGCCAACTCCGCCCCCGGCGTCGGCCTGGGGCTGGCGCTTTGCCGGCGGCTGGCGCGGCAGATGGGTGGCGATCTCCACTTGGCGCCCCCCGCTCCGGGCGCCGGCGGGGCCTGCTTTTGCCTCACGTTGCCGGTGGCGCCGGCGGGGCGGGGAGCGGCGGCTCCCAGCGCCGCTCCTGTTCGCGCATCCTGAGAATCCGCGCGATTGCCGGCGGCTCCACCAGGAACGAGGCCGCGATCCCGCCGGCCAGGCCGCCGGCGTGGGCCAAGTGGTCCACATTGGGATACACGAGCGAGAGGAGCGGCAACGTCGCCACCACCAGCAGGATGCGCCAAGCCACGCTGAACCGGCTTATGCCCAGGAGATCGCGCCGGCGCACGATCAGCCCGAAGAAGAGGCCCACCAGCCCGATCACCGCGGCCGACGCGCCCACGCCCCAGTCGTTGCGCGGCGTCGGGAAATCGGTGGCGCGGTCCAGCGCGAACGCGGCCAACGCCACGCCGTGCCCGGACAGCAACGCGATGACGTACGCGGCCCCGAATCGCGCGCGCCCGTAGAGCGGCTCCAGCATGCGCCCCGCCATGAGCAGCACGCACATGTTCCCCGCCAGGTGCAGAACGTCGCCGTGAAGGAAAGCCGAGGCGAGAAGCCGCCACCCTTCGCCCGCCAGCACCGCCGAAGGCTGAAAGGCGCCCATTTCGACGAGCGTTGGCAGCGCGACCGGCAATCGCCAGCCGCCGCCCGCCGCGCCGTCGAGGCCCCCGGCGCTTCGCGCGACCTCGACGCCAAAAACCGCCACGTTGCCGGCCAGCAAAGCCAGCGTCAGCCACATGCGCATTCAATGTTCCTGCCCCTCCCGCCAGGCCTTTTCCGGCGAGGCGGCGCGCATCTGGCGGTAGGACTCCTCCGCCGCCTTCTGGACCGCGCGGAGGCGGTCGGCGGTGATGAAGTAGGAGAGACTGGCTTCCACCTCCGGGTTGCCGGCGGGCGCAGCGGCGGAGAGGAAGAGGTCCGGTTCGGCGGTCGAGAGGCGCGAGTAATACTGGATGACAGTGCGGCGCCGGTTGTCGACCGACCAGAATTCCATCACCATCTGGCCGTTGAGCGTGCCGGACAGGGTCTCTGAAAGGCTCCGGTTGGGGACGGCGCGGATGGTCTCGGTGTAGGTGACGTGGCCCAGCGACGCGTCGATCGGCGCCTCGGCCGGGACGTCGGCTCCGCGAAGCGCCGCCGGGTTGCGCACGCGCAGCGCCTCCCGCCGTTCGGTGATGCGCACCACCAGGGGGGCGTCGGCCGCCCCACCCTCCGGCTGGACCTTCAGCGTGCGCGGCATCAGGCTCGCCCAGTTCTCGATGCGCGCGGCCACGTCGTAGCAATGCTCCAACGGGGCGTTCACCACGATGTACGAGTTGACGGCGGGCGCCTGGTCGCGTGTGGCCGGCTCCGTCACCTGCGACCAGACCCCGCCCTTGTCGAGCACCCCAAGCAGGTCGTGCGCCCACTGCTCGCCCTGGCGGGAGCCGACCGCCGACGGCTCACCGCCGCGAGGGGGGAGCGGCGCCGGGTCGTCATCGACCCGCGACACGTTCTTTCCCGCGCGGTCGCCGCGGCCGGAGGCCTCCTGGCCCACCGTCAGCCACCAGAACAGGAACCCCAGGCCGACCATCACCAGCAGCACGAACGCCACCGGCAGCGCGCGCAGGAAGATCACCGACCCCGGCTCCGGCGGGGGCGCGGCCTCGGTCGGTGGCGGCGCGGACTCGCGGCGGGAAGGCCGGCGGACGGCATGGTCGTCAAAGGGCATGACCGGTTCCTCGATGGGAAGCGCGAACGCGCGAGGGCGAACCGCTGCTACACTTCAGAGTACCCAACGCCGGCGTGACCCGCGCCTTCGTGCGCCCCGGATTGTCGGATTTCGGTGGTCGTTTTTGAATCCCGAACTTTGAATCTCCGGGACAAGCGCGGTATGCTCCATTCATGGGAGCCCGGCGGCGGCGAAACCACGTGAACCCTTGCGGAGAGGCCTCCGCGAAGAATGGCGCCGTGCACGCGCGACGCCCGCGTGGGGCGGAAGGCGCAACTGGAGAAGCCCTCTCAGTCCCATCCGCCGACACCCTGGCGCGACCGGCTGGACAGGTCGTGGTCCTGCCTCCAGCGCGCCGGCGGTCGAGCGGATACTGGCGCCGACGCACCCCACTGGTCATTCCCGAACTCTCACTGTCTCGTGAGATCGCCCACGAACGCGAGGAACAGCGGTGAAGTTCTGGGATGCTTCGGCGCTGGTGTCGCTCGCGGTCAGCGATGATTTCTCGTTGACACTTCGAGCGGTTTTTCTCGACGATCCCGACGCGGTGATCTGATCGACGTGACTCGCATTTCGTGTGCCTCGATCGCCGCCTGCGAACCGCGGCGCGTGATGAGGGGTTCATCGTGTTGCCTGGTTGACCCGCGCGTTCTCCAACTGTTCGCGCTCCCTTCCCCGTGTCCATCGCCATCGAGAACCAGAAGTTGCTCGTCGACGGCCAGCCGCTGCCGCTGGTCTCCGGCGACGTGCACTACTGGCGGCTGCCGCGCGAGACCTGGCCCCGCCTGCTCGACGAAGTGCGCGCGCTGGGGTTCAACGTCGTCTCCACTTATATCCCCTGGTCGGTGCATGAGTTCGCGCCGGGGCGTTTCGACTTCGGAGATCGCGACCCCTCCCGCGACATCGCCGCCTTCCTGCGGCTGGCGGCGGAGCGCGGCTTCAAGGCCCTGGTGCGGCCCGGTCCGCACATCAACGCGGAACTGACCTACTTCGGCTACCCCAAGAGGCTCTTCGCGCGCGAAGAGTGCCTCTCCCGCACCGCTTCGGGCGCGCTGGTCTACGTGCCGCTGCCCCCGCGCGCGTTCCCGGCGCCTTCCTACGCCTCGCCGCCGTTCTATGAGGAGGTGGGGGCGTGGTTCGACGCCGTCTGCCCCCATCTCCGGCCCCTCTTGCACGGCGCCGGGGGGCCGATCATCGGCTGCCAGGCCGACAACGAGTGCTCGCTCTTCTTCCGCACGGCGGTGTTCGATCACGACTACTCCGAGTTCTCGCGAAAACTCTACCGCCGGTTCCTCGACGAGACCTACGGCGGCGAGATCGCGGCGCTGAACGCGGCCTACGGCACGACTTCCGCGGCCTTCAGCGAGGTGAACCCGCCCACCCGTTTCGAAGGCGGCGACCGCGGCGCGCTCGCGCGCCTCATGGACTGGGCGCGGTACCGTGAGCATTACCTCGTCCAGGCCATCGCCACCATCCGCCGCATGCTGGAAGAGCGCGGAATCACCGGAGTCTTCTGGTTCCACAACTATCCTCCGGGCCGGCCCGGCGCGCCGCCCTTCCACGTTCATGCGGCCGAACGCGTCGTGGACGCCCAGGGGATCGATCTCTACCAGAAGCGCGGCGACTACCAGTTCATCAAGCGCAACTGCCTGGCGCTGGCCGGCGCCTCGCGCCTGCCCTGGACGCCGGAGTTCTCCTCCGGCTCCACCTGGGTCATCAAGCCGCTGCAAGTGGAGGACCAGGAGTTCACCGCCCGCGCCGCCTTCATGCACGGCGTAAAGGGCGCGAACTACTATATGATCGTCGAGCGCGAGCGGTGGTACGGCTCGCCCATCGCCGCCGACGGCCGTCGCCGCGAAGAGGCTTGGCGCTTCTTCCAGGCCTGGCTCGCGGAAATCAGCGGCGCGCAACTCTGGCGCTGCCGGCGGCGCGTGGACCTCCTCCTGCTGACCTGCCGCGACTACCACCGCCTGGAACACGTGACCAGCCTCTTCACGCCCGTGCCCCCGCTGGTCCTCGACGACCTCGGCGCCAAGCCCGAACACCTCTGCCGCGAGGACCGCTTCGGCTTCAGCGAACCCGTTCAGATCGAGAACCACCGCCAGTGGGAGTCCTGGTATTGGGGATTCTCCGCGGCCGGCTACGCGCTCGGCCTGGCCGATTCCGAAGGCCCGACCGACCCGCTGTACGAGGCCCGCGCCGTCATCGTGCCAGCCTTCGATTTCATGCCCCAGGCCTGCCAGCAACGATTGCTCGACTACGCCTCCCGCGGCGGCTGCGTGGTCTTCGGCCCCCGCCTGCCCCGCGCGGAACTCGACGGCCGCCCCGCCACGTTGCTGAAAGACGCCCTCTCCGCCGCCGGCTCGCCCGCACGGGAAGAGCGCGTCATCGGCGGACCGTTCGACACCTCCGCCGGCCGGGGCGCGGCGGCGCCGGAGGGCTTCACCCTCCTAAGGCTCTTCCACCACGGGCGTGGGAGGTTGGTCTACGTCGATCAGCCGCTGGCG
>JACQVU010000472.1 GCA_016209585.1 Planctomycetota bacterium | reverse complement strand
CGCGACCGCGGTTCACCAGCACGGTGCGTCCCCAGGGGGAGGGGTCGCGGGCCACCACGGCCGCGCCCGGGACGGTCTCGGTGAAGACGATCTCGCCGGGGACGGCCGTGGGCGTGGCGCGAGTCGCCCCCGGCGCGGCCGCGGCCTCAAGGCGCGCCTTGAGAAGGTCGTTCTCGGCGCTCAGTTGTTCGACTTGCGTCGTGATCTCGTCGCGGCCGAACGGCAGGAAGTCCAGCGCCCGCGCGGGCGAGAGCAGCGTCAACCGCAGGAACTCGGCCACGCGCTCCGGAGCGGCGAAAACGCACCCCGTGAGGGCGCCGGCCACCAGCCAGAAGCGGAGGCTTGTGATCAGGGCGCGGAGCATCGCGGCCTCCTTGGGCGGCGATCTCAATCGTCCGCGGTGGTCTGGGCGATCTGCGCCAGGAGTTCGATGTCGTCCAGCGCCTTCCCCGTGCCGCGCGCCACGCACTCCAGGGGGTTGTCGGCGATGAACACCGGCAGATGAATGGCCGCGTTGATGGCCTTGTCCAGCCCGCGCAGCAGCGAGCCGCCGCCGGCGAGGCAGATGCCGGTGTCGACGAGGTCGGCGGCCAGTTCGGGCGGCGTGATCTCCAGCGTGTGCGCGATGGCCTTGATGATGGCGCCCACCGGCTCCTGGAAGGCGTTGCGCACTTCCTCCGAGGAGAGGAGCATCGCGCTCGGCCGGTTCGCGTTCAGGTCGGTGCCCTTGATCTCCAGCGTCATCTCCTGTTCCAGCGGGAAGGCCGAGCCGATGAGGATCTTGATCGACTCCGCCCACCCCTCGCCGATCGCGAAGTTGTGCCGGCGCTTCAGATAGTCAATGATCGCCTGGTTGAACTTGTCGCCCGCCACCCGCAGCGAGGTGGAGCGCACGATGCCCGCCAGCGCCAGCACGGCGATGTCGGTGGTTCCGCCGCCGATGTCCACCACCATGGAGCCGACCGGATCCTGGATGGGCAGCCCGGCGCCGACCCCCGTCGCCATGGCCTGGTCCAGAAGATAGACGGAACGCGCCCCGGCCCGCTCCGAGGCCTCGATCACCGTCCGCTTTTCCACCTGCGTGATGCCGGTCGGCGTCGAGACCACCAGCCGGGGCTTCAGCGCGAACCGCCGGCCGCGGTTGACGGCGCGGATGAAGTAGGAGAGGAGGATCTCGGTGATCTCGAAATCCGCGATCACTCCGTCCTTGAGCGGGCGCACCACTTCGATGGCCCCCGGCGCCCGCCCCATCATCTCCTTGGCCTTCAAGCCCACCGCCACGTTGCCGTGGCGATCGCGGTAGGCCCGCTTGGTGCTCCGCAGCACGGCCACGTAACTCGGCTCGTTCATCACGATCCCTTCCCCGCGCACGCACACCAGCGTGTTGGCCGTGCCGAGGTCGATGCCCATGTCGGTCGAGAAGTAGGAGAGGAGGCGATCGAAGTAGCCTGACATGACGACGTCTCTCTTCTGAGCGCGGCGGCGCGGCGGGGTGAGGTGAAACGATGCCCGCGACCCGCCGAAAACCGGCGGATCGCTCACTTCCTCATCGGAAGCGCGGCCGGCCGACTTGAATACTCGGGGAACCGTTGACCGCCTGGCAGTCGCGGACGAACATCCGCAGATGACGCAGAGAGGCGCAGATTCCCAAAGGAAGGTGAGCCGGAAAGGATGTCGTGTCGTGCCTCAGCCTGCATCCGTCGAGATCTGACCTTTCTTCAGCTCTGGTCCTCCGAACACTTCTGCGTTCATCTGCGTAATCTGCGGATGAGTCTCTGGAGGAAGTGAACGGTTACCGGCAAGGCGCATGGGGTGCGCGTCCGACATGGCGGTAACCGCGGGGAACACCACTTGCCGCCGGTCGACACTGCGCGGTAAAGCGGGCTAAGATCGCGCCCGGCTCGCCGGATCGTCCGGCTGACGACTGATGACCAACACCTGACAACCGCCCCGCCCCCTCGCCTTTGGGTGCTGGGTGCTGGGTGTTGGGTGCTGGACCCAACACCCAACACCGCGGTACTCCGCCCGCCCCCCCCGCCATGACCGACCGCCTCCTTCTCGGCACGCGCAAGGGTTTGCTCACGTTCCGGCACCGCGGCCGCTCGTGGCGGCTGGCGAAGATCGACTTCCCCGGCGCGCCCGTCTACAACACGCTGGTGGACCCGCGGGACCGCTCGCTCTGGGCGCTGGTCTGTCACGGCCACTGGGGATCGCACTTGAAACGCTCCCGCGATGGCGGCAAGACCTTCGAGGCCGTGCCGATGGCGACCTACCCGAAAGGGGCGGGGGTCTCGGTGCGCTCCATCTGGCGCCTGGCGCCCGGCGGGGTTTCGGAGCTGGGGACCTATTACCTCGGCACGGACCCCGGCGGCATGTTCGTCACCCGGGACGGCGGCGAGACCTGGGCGCTGGTCGAATCGCTCTGGGAGATGCGCCAGCGCGACCAGTGGACCGGGGGAGGCGTGGATCAACCGATGGTGCACGCCATTCTCGTGTCGCCGAGCGACCCGGCGCGGCTGCTGGTGGCGGTCTCGTGCGCCGGGGTGATCGAGAGCGCGGACGGCGGGGCGACCTGGGGCTACCGCAACCGCGGGGTGGCGTGCGACTTTCTGCCGAAGGGCCACCGGAAAGACCACGGCCACGATCCCCACGCTCTGGCGCGCGCGCCCTCCAACCCGCTGGTTCTCTGGCAACAGAACCACTGCGGCGTCTACGTGAGTCACGACGGGGCGAAGTCGTGGAAGCGGGTGGCGCGCGGGCAGGAAGGAGTGCACGACTTCGGCTTCCCCATCGCCGTCGACGAGCGCGACGCCGGAGTCGCCTGGACCGTGCCGATGGAGTCCGATGCCAACCGGGTCTGCCCCGGCGGCGCGCTGGTGGTGCAGCGCACCACCGACTACGGGCGGAGTTGGGCGGTGTTGCGGCGGGGCCTGCCGCGCCGGGCCGCCTTCGACATGTGCCTGCGCCACGCGCTGGACGTTTCGGAGGGGCGGGTGGTTTTCGGCACCAGCACCGGGAACCTCTACTTCTCCCGGAACCGGGGCGACTCGTTCGAGACGCTGGGGAACAACCTGCCGTTCATCATGAGCGCGCGGTTCGGGTAGGCCACGGGAAGGGCTGGCGCGAGGCCCGCGCCGCCGGGGCGCGGGCTCCGGGCACGGCTTTCGCCTCGTCCAGGCCCGTCCGGCTGATCTTTCCCCTTGTCACGCGGCTCTTCCAGGGAAGTGGCGCGCTACCCGCCACCACGGGTCAGTGGCCGGCCGTGGGCGGTTCGGCCGGCCGGGCGGGCGGCTCATCCTCCGGGAAGGCCAGGTGGGGGAGGAGGCGGTCGAGCGTCTTGTCGCCGATGCCCGGCACGCGGAGCAGGTCGCGCGGCGCGCGGAACGCGCCGTGCTCCTCGCGGTCGCTCACGATGGCGCGCGCCAGCACCGGACCGATGCCGGGCAGCAACTCCAGTTCGGCGGCGGTGGCGTGGTTCGCGTCCAACCGGGAGGGAGGTTCGGCGCCCAGCGAGCCGCTCACGACGCGGACGGGTTCGCCGCCCCACCAGCCGCGCGCCGAGCCGTGGCGATAGACCAGCACGGAGAGCAGCGCGCCCAGCAGCACGAGGAGCACGCCGGCCTCGCGCCGCGTGAAGTGGCGACCGGGAACGTCCGCGCCGTGAGGCGCGTTGCCGTCCCCACGTGCCACGCCCATGACCGCGACTTTCAGCAACCCGTCGGGGAAGTCCGGTCGGTCAAGACCGGCGGTTAGCCACCCTTTGAGGGAGGATCGGCGGGCCGCTCCGCGCCGGCGCCGGCGCCCGCTCCGCCAGCCTCGCCGAAGGGCACGGCGGCGGTGTAGAGCATGCGGTCGTCGTCGCGGAGCCTGGCCGACTCCAGCAGCACGCGCGGGGTGAAGGCCACCGGGCCGTCGAACACCGGCGCACCGTTCCAGGTGACCTGGACCGGCTTCTTGAAATCGACGATCTCCTCGTTGAGGAAGAGCGTGCCCGCCTTGACTCCGGCGCTCTGGATGGCGATGCGGTTCCCGTTCCGTTTGACGGTGAGGCCGGCGCCTTCGCGGGCCATGGCGTCGATGCGCACGTGGTAGGCCCACTGGTGGTCGGGGCGCAGCGTGAAGTAGCGGAACTCGGCGGGGGCGGGGTCGCGGGTGGACGCCCGAAGGTAGGGCATCACCTCAGCGTCCACGTGCTTGACCATTTCGTCCATGGGCGGCACGTGCTTCCAGTTGGGCATCTCCACGAACTTCACCGGCGACTTGAGGCTCTCCAGCACCTTGACCGGCGCGCGGGAGGCTTCCACGTTCACGGTCTCGTCGTTCGTGGCGTGAAGCACGTAGATGGGCAGATGCTGCGCGTTGGCCAGCAACTTCGTCTTGCTCTTGTTGGCCAGCCCCACGGCCGCGGTGAAGTCCAGGCCGCCGGCGTAGGGGAACAGGCCGGCGAAGCGGTCGGCGTACACCAGGCCGTTGTTCCAGGTGCCGAAGGCTCCCATGGAGACGCCCATGAGGTAGACGCGGTCGGTGTTCACCCGATAGCGCGCCTTCATCCAGGCGAGGCCGGCCAGCACGTGCGACCGCTCCGCCGAATCCGGCCAGCCGAGCGCCGGGGCGGAGGGAGAGATCATCAGGAGATCGCTCTTGCGGGCGAGGTCGACGATGGGCTTGAACACCTGGTCGGCGTCGCCCCCGGCCCCGTGAAGTCCGATGAGCAGCGACCACTTCTTGTCGGGCGTGTACTCCTCCGGCACGAAGACGGCCGTCTTGAACGAGGCCCCAACCTTGCCCTCCTCCTCGTTCTCCTTCGGCGCCGCCGGTTGACCTCCCCGCCCGCGGCGGCCGCGGCTGGCGGGGTCCACCACGTAGTAGGTCCCGCGCCGGGCGTCGGGGTCGTAGACATGCCGTCCCTGCACCGCCTGCATCAGCGCGTCCGGCGTCGGCTTCAGCGCCGCGATGGCCGTCAGCGCCTCGGCGCGTTCGGCGTCGTCGGGGGCGGAGAGGTAGGCGCCGACCAGCGCCGGCAACTCTTCAGCCCGCGCCGCGCGGGCGTCACACCACAGCGCCACCGCGGCGAGGACGGCGGCCAGCGACCAGAGGCGAAGGGAGCGATGACGGCACATAGGTGGACGTTCCCGGGGACAGAGGAGAGGAGCGGGAGTCGGGGGCCAGGGGGCGGGGCGAGGATCGCGCCGAACCGCTGGCGACTGACGAAGCCAGACTGAACCCGACGGCCGACGCCAACAACGGTATTCGCGACCGCGGCCGCCGTCAAGCGCCGGCCGGCCAAGGGGTGCAGATCGAAGTTGTACGCGCTCTCACGCCGCCAGGTGCTGCTTGATGTACTGAGGATTCACGTCGGGGTG